>CAITYM010000017.1 GCA_903896615.1 uncultured Burkholderiales bacterium | reverse complement strand
TGGATCAAGCGTGAGAAGAGGCGGCATCACAAAAACTGGCAACAGCCATGTCAGGCGTGTGCTGGTGGAAGCAGCTTGGACGTACCGCTTCCCCGCAAGAAAGACAGCCCACACTCAAAAAAGAGCGAAACTCACCTCTGACGCGGTACAAGAAATATCTTGGAATGCACAAAAACGTTTGTGCCAACGGTACAAGGAACTCAACGCAAATGGCAAAATCAAAGTGCAAACCTGCACCGCCATTGCTCGGGAGCTGGCTGGCTTTGTTTGGGCAATCGGGCAAACAGTGCCTCTCAAACAATCGGCAAACGCTCAATAAAGGAAATCAAATGTTAAAGTGGACTAAGAGCAGGGCAGTCATGATGGGGAGAACCCTCGGATTAACTATGAGGCATTTGGCATGCTAGATTGACCCTCGAACCTAGAGAGAGGCAGCTCCACGACGATTCTTTGTCATGCGGTAACCAACCCGCGTATATGAGACTGATCAACCGTCGTATTGAGTCTGCTCTGCTCTTAATCCATTTAGAATCAGAGAAAGTAAAACCCATTTAATCGGTGGGGTTGACAGGTCAATACATATGAGTTATTAAATAAAGCGGATATGAATACCGCCTCATATCCTCGCCCTGAAGAAGGGGGTTTTACGGTACGACCGATAAAGGGCGAGTATAAACGAACACTGTTTTAATGTCCAGTTTGCATGGCCCCCTTAATCATCTAAGCCGTGCAACCCTTAGGCAACTATTTGTCTCCTTACTCGTGTCCAAATACTTCGCATCTAGGACAAATAGACACCCTTGACGCTCACACGATACCATGCACGGTACTGTGAAATGTGGCGTTGATCTGTTTGTATCCCCCCACTCAACAAAATACATAACAACATAGATAACAACATAGTCAACAAAATCAGGTCTATACATGGTTACTAACGACTTAGAATTCGAAGTATCTACATTTAGGACCTTACCATGCGTATCCCAGACTGGACCCAAGAACAACAAGCCCGCCCCGAAGAACTCGTCAACGCAATACTTGAGCGGCGCGGTGGTGCACTTCTAAATCTTGACAAGGCACTGCTTTGGAGTGAGCCCGTAGCGAGAGGTTGGAATGTCTATCTTAAGAATGTTCGTACAGGACTCACCACAAGCCGTAAACTTAGAGAGCTGGGGATTTGCACAGTTGCGGTCTTAACAGGCGCTGTATATGAGTATCACCACCATAAACCTGATTTTTTAGAAGCAGGTGGTACCCAGGCTGAACTAGACGCGTTAGACAAAGTGCTGAAAACCAATCCAGGCAGCGTAGTCAAAGACCCCAACCTCGGCGAATTGGAGAGCATAGTTATTCAATACGCAGCGCAGATGACTGTGACAGTCAAAATTGATGACTCTGTTTTTAATCAACTAAAAGCGCACTTGAATACGCAGGAGATCGTAGAGTTAACAACCGCTATTGCAACTTACAACATGGTTGCACGGTTTTTAGTAGCTTTGGGTGTTACCCCTGAAAAATGATCAGGTTTTCTAAACGATTAGCAACGTTTAGAAATACAAATCATCAAATACCAACCCTCTAATTCAGAATATTCGTTGCAATACTCTGATTAGATTGTTGGTAATGATTAACATCGTTTATTAAAATCATTTAATGACATCATTTATTGACGTCATTAAATTACTCAGCTCTGATATTGTTGTCTTTAACAACCTTAGCCCAAGTGGTGATTTGTTTATCAATAAATGATCTTGCGCTGTCACTTGTGCCTGCGACAACGTCAATCCCCTGAGCGTCGAGTTTTTTGGAAACCTCTGGGTTTTTAAGCACTTTATTGAGCGCCTCATTCATTCGCTTAACAATCTCAGGAGGGGTCTTGGCAGGTGCAAGTACAGCCCACCACGATGGTGCCTCAAACCCCGGGTAACCCAGTTCCTCAATGGTTGGGACATTGGGTAAGTCTGGACTTCTGTGTTTAGAAGTTACGGCTAGAGGGCGAAGACGCTGGGCGTCGATATGGGGCTTGGTCACAAAAACGGAGGCCATAGTTAAAGGCACGTGTCCCGCTACTGCGTCAGTCATCAAAGGACCTCCGCCTTTATAGGGAATATGAGTCCATTCAACGTGGGCGCTCTTGCCCAGCAAAGCCATCGCTAGATGACCAAGGCTGCCGTTTCCAATTGTTCCAAAACTTACGTTTTTATCTGCCTTGGCAGCGCTCATCACGTCGTTAAAGGTTTTGTATTCAGAACCAACATTGGTTGCCAGCACCATAGGGGAGGTACCAACCAAGATAAGAGGTGTTAAATCTTTTTGCGCGTCATAGGATAGTTTGGGATAAATACTGGAATTAACTCCGTGCGTATCAAAAACTACCGCAAAGGTATACCCATCTGCAGGCGCCTGAGCAACCAAAGCAGTTCCAATCGTGCCCGATGCGCCGCCCTTGTTATCCACGATCACGGTCTGGCCAAGCTCTTGTCCTAGGGGTTGAGAGATGATTCGAGCCACTTGGTCTACGGAGCCCCCGGCGGGGAAAACAGCTATTAATGTAATGGGCTTACGGGTAGGCCAGGAGTTTGCTGCATTTTGGGCATTCGCTGTTTGTATTCCTTGAAGTCCAAATAGAACAAGCAGACCACCCAATAGTGTGGATTTTAAGAATCCTGTGGTCCTGGTTGCGCCACTCAGGCTTACTCTTGTCTCTTTTAAAACAACATTTTCACCCCATGCCTTATCAGCAGAGGCTTTTGTGAAATTCTTTTTCAAATCACTCATAATTAGAAATCCTTGCATTTTATTTAATCTCTTGCTCTAACGCTCTTTTGTAACACAGGACTCTAGCACATGGTCAGACCCAATCAGCTTCTCAGTCATAACGAAATGCTGAGAAACACGCACCACTTTGGGAACGAAAGTACCCTAGAGTCGATCCCTCGACGAGGAATGATTGGCGGTGTCGTCAAAGATTTCACTGAAAATGATAGTGCCTACGGCGAGCTTGCACTTTCTCATCATGATAGTTCACACCCAAATACGCTGGACTGGCAAACTGAGAAACCGGTTGCAATCCTTAAAAATCTTCAACGCCTCACTGCACCTAACCCTGGTGTTATGACAGGACCAGGTACCAATACTTATATCTTAGGTACGGCGCGCACTGGTTTTATCGTCATCGATCCAGGTCCCTTAGAGCCTGAACATACGAAGCGGATTTATAGCGCTTGTGAAGGCGATATTCGGATGATTGTGTGCACACACTCTCACCCGGATCACTCCCCCGGTGCGCGCCCTTTGCAAAGTCTGTGTAAGTTAAGCTCCAAATCAAGCCCCCCAATCTTGGGTCTTTCATCCAAGTCAACTGCTAAACCTGCCAGCCATTTCGTACCCGAGCGGGAATTGGTTAACGGCGAGTGTTTAGTACTTAGCTCCGCAGGTACTCAGGCCACATCTCTTGAAACTCATACCTTGCAAGTGATCTTCACACCGGGGCACGCGGCTAATCATGTGTGTTTTATCTTGCTTGAAGATCGTTTGCTTTTTAGCGGGGATCATGTACTCAACGGCAGCACAACCATAGTGGATCCCCCCGACGGTAATATGCGTCAATACTTGGATTCGCTCTTAAATCTGGCCCGTCTTTGTCAAGAATTGAGAGTTGAATTCATCTTACCCGCGCACGGATACGTGCTAGGCAACTATTTTGGAAGAAGAAGGTCTGCACTAACCATCATTGAGAATCTTTATGAACACCGAATGAAAAGGGAGGCAAAGATTTTAAAAGTCGTTCAGCAAAATCCAACAGGCTCCATGGATGACTGGGTGAAACTTGCCTATGACGATGTGCCTGAGGGTATTTGGCCTATTGCTAAGCGCTCTTTGTTAGCACATGTGGAAAACCTAAGGTCACTTGGTTCCATATAGAGATCGTGATTTTGTATTTGATGTTGATATTTTTAAAATCACCCAACAGATAACTTAAACGTTGATTAGTGTGAAGTTCGCCGATACGCCGGATTCTGTGCACGGAGTTACCCCCGTGTGACCGTCATTCCTCTGGGCCGTGGGTCGCCCACACGGCTCGATGCTACCCACCCGCCAACTCCGCGGACCACATCATCATTGGCCTATTCGGTATTGCTGCGCGCAGAGATTGCCCGTTTCACCCGCAACCTTGGGTTACCCCTTTAGCTGCGACTCGTCTCTGTTGCTCTAATCCTCACCTCACGGTGGAGAGGCGTTACCTCCTGCGCTGTCCTTTGCAGTCCGGACGTTCCTCCAGTGCGGCGTTTCCCCCATTGCACCAGCGACGGCCTAGCGAACTTCACCCAAGCATTATCGCTAATCTATGAGATTTCTCCAACACTCATTACTCAAGACTCTAAATTGGGCAGATGTTTAGCCTTTCTTGACGCGTTAAGCGAGATAATGAGAAGTTAACAGACATTTAAAAACCACTTTGCTCGATCACTACGAGCCAGTTGCCATGATTCGAATTAGCGAACTCCGCCTCCCCTTAGAAACCACGCCCAACGAACTCGCAGAACATCCTGACCAAGGTATTCGGCCCGCGTACTTGCTGCCCATCATTTGTAAGACTCTGGGCGTAAACGAGCAACAAATTGATCATTGGCGAGTTTTTAAAAGAAGTTTTGATGCCCGTAAATCGCAGATATATGTGGTGTACATCTTAGATATTGCACTAAAAGACCTGGACTCAGAGTCTGAGCTTATAAAGCGTTTAAACAACGAGCGAATTAACCCCCTTCGTATACAAGCAACTCCAGACATGCGCTGGCAGCCGCCCCTACCCGTTGCAACTGGGGCTATCTCAAACCCAGAGGGATTGAAGGAAGCTGATTCTCAACAGGTAAGTATTTCAAACACATTTCAAAACACCTGGGCCAACAACGCTCACTACGCTCGTCCTGTCGTCGTGGGTTTTGGGCCCTGCGGCATCTTTGCAGCACTTGCGCTAGCTCAGATGGGCCTTAGACCGATCGTGCTTGAACGCGGTAAAAAGGTTAGAGAGCGAACACAAGACACCTGGGGGCTTTGGCGCAAATCAACTTTAAACGTCGACAGTAATGTGCAATTCGGTGAAGGCGGTGCGGGCACTTTCTCAGACGGCAAACTCTACAGTCAAATTAAAGATCCAAAGTTCTTGGGCAGGAAAGTGATTGAAGAATTTGTCAAAGCGGGTGCACCAGAGGATATTTTGTTCGCCGCTCACCCCCATATTGGCACCTTCAAACTCGTTAAAGTGGTTGAGAATCTAAGAGCTCAAATTGAGGCACTTGGAGGTGAGGTGCTGTTTCAACAGCATGT
>CAITYM010000016.1 GCA_903896615.1 uncultured Burkholderiales bacterium | reverse complement strand
CGCCGTTTGGCATGAGTTCGTATTTGAAGGCTTGAAGCCGTTGCATGACGTGTATTGTACTTTGGTCTATGAGCAACAATTCACGAGAGATTGCCGATAGTCGCCGCGGCAGGCAATGTGTTTTCTGATGCATGTTCACTTGGGTCTTTATGGCGAGGTAGCATCGCGAGGTGTTCACCAAAGT
Source organism: uncultured Burkholderiales bacterium (assembly GCA_903896615.1). Classification (GTDB taxonomy): domain Bacteria; phylum Pseudomonadota; class Gammaproteobacteria; order Burkholderiales; family Burkholderiaceae_C; genus Limnohabitans. The sequence continues at coordinate 6,396 of CAITYM010000016.1, read as the reverse complement.
CGTTTTGCACGACTTATGCTAAGTTTTTGCAAGCGTGTGCACCAACTTTGAGTCGCAACTTGTCGAGTTGGGTGGGGAAGACGACCATCTTTACTTGCTGGTGAGCTATTCGCCCAAGGTTGTTGTATCATTCTTGTTGAACATTTTGAACGGCGTTCCCAGCCGAATTGTTCGGCAAAAGAACTATCCCAGCATTCGCAAAAAAACTCTGAGGAACGGCGCCCTGGTCTGCGAGCTACTTTGCAGGAAGCTGTGATGACGCTTTCATAGCTATCTTTCGCCAATACATGGAGTAGCAGCAAACGCCCCATTTGTGGGCAGCTTCGTAGCCCGCGCTCTACATCCTCGTGCTAAGGGACGGGTTTTTCCGCGCAAGACGGATAAATTAAAGCAGTTAATTATTTTGATTTAAGGGCTTATGCCTAGCCGCTATTTGCTGTTTGAGCCTCAATTAATCAGGGCTAGTTTAACTGTAGCACCTTTGATTGAACAATATATGATAATGAATTCAATTTGACTTGCATCAAATTACCATGTCAAATTAATGTTTAAGTTATGAATGCGTAAATCCAATTGACAAAGTGAATTTTAGGAAATTCCTTGGAAAAGATGTTTCATAACTTTGAGGTATTTCCTGTTGGTTATTGGAACTTTGAACTTATTAGTTTTTATTAAAAAATGATGGATAACCAGCAAGACTTAGTTGAATTAAAGTACTTTAGTGAAATATCGAAAGTATTAAACATATCAAATTTATCTGAAATAATGGATGCGGCAGTCGTATCAAACAAATCTAAGGGGATAACCGGCATACTGTTCTTTGATTATGGATATTTTGGCCAAATTCTTGAGGGGCAAAGGACTAAAGTCGAGGAAACATTTGAAAGAATAAAAAGGGACAATAGACATCAAAACATTAAATTGCTTGGACTCTCGAAAATTGATCACCGTCGCTTTCCAGATTGGGCAATGAGACTATTTAACGCTGAAGAGTTTGCTGAGCAATTTTCGCAGTTTTCAGAAATACTGCAAGATTTAAACGAGGTTGATATTGATACTTACCGAACAATCAAAAACCTTTGGAGTAAAGTGTGATTAAATGTACATTAGTAGCCCTAGTAAGCTGTGCCCTATAAATTGCTAAGTTACTTAACCATCAACTAAGAAATTTCGGTTGTAATACATATTTACCTAATGACTTGATTTTAACTTTTTCCGGAATTCATTAGACCAATCCTTAGCGGGCATATAGGTTGGATCTGCTCTGACTATTTTCTCAGTTTCTGCCCAAATCACCTCATCTGAATTATCAAGATCAAGCGGATCACCGTGTGGTTGTGCAACATACCAAGGCGTGTCCAGGTAAACCTCTACTGTGTTGTCTTCTGGATCAACGAAGTAGATAGATATTGCATTACCGTGATTAAGCCCTCGCATTTTTGTAGCCCCCTTACTCAAGGCTCTACTTCTTGCCTCTCGAAGGTCATCAATGGTGTCAACCTTAAAGGAAAGTTGCATTACCGTGCTAGGTGCACCTTGTGGACGATTTTGAGCTAACGCCAATTGATGATGCTGATCTGCATTTGCGCTTAGAAATGCCAGCATAAAGGGAAAGGAGTGTCCTGGACCCTTATCGGTCACCTGCAGCCCAAAGACTGAAGTGTAGAACTCAATCATGACATCAATATCAAAACAAGAAACACCTACGTGCGAAAGATTTGGTGTGTAACTTTTACTCATATTTATCCTAAGGTTGTAGAACTATCTTGCCCATGCTGGTTCCCTCATCAAGTTTTTGATGGGCTAGTTGAATTTCTGACATTTTCATCACCGTGGATATTGGTGCTTTTACCTGACCACGAGCCATTTGTTGAATGGCCATATCCATAAGCTGACGTCGTTGAACTGGGTCTTCATCGAGCGAGTGCATTGAAAAAGTTCGAATCGCTAGACTTTTAGTCAATAGCGCTCGCATTTCTTCGAAAACGTTTTCTTTTGGCAAACCGTTGATGATGTTGATAGATACCACCATTCCCATGGGCGCAAGACTTTTCAAACAAGCTACTAAGGATGCTCCTCCCAGTTGATCTATGGCTAATGAGACTCCTCTGCCCGCAGTTACTTCTAAAACGCTTGCAGGTAAATTTTCAGTCCTATTATCAAATAAATGATCGATTCCGTTATCTAGGATGTATTTTCTTTTTGCAATTGATGATGTTGTACCTATCACTTGAGCATTTTTATAGTGCGCAAATTTAGTTAATATAGAGGCAACACCGCCCGACGCCCCTGGAATTAAAATGGACTCAATAGATTGCTCACCGTTGCACATCCAAAGTGCATTCGCAAATTGTAGGTTTGGCAAACTAGCAGCGTCTATTGGGTTAATAGAGTCGGGCAAAATATAAAGTGAATGAGACGGGACGCATATATATTCTGCACAGCATCCGGCTCGAACTCTAAGCTCTCTTGAGCTAACTAGCACTCGTCTTCCCCTTATAGACTCGTCCACGCCAGTTCCAATTGAATCAACAATCCCTACCATTTCACTACCCGGTATGACCGGAAGTGGAGGCATCCATTTGTAGACCCCCTTGCGCACTAAAATATCTGGACGACCTATTCCAATAACTTCTGCTTTCACTCGGCATTCGCCAGGTGCTGGTTTTGGTGTCTCAACTTCAACTTCAGTTAATACTTCGGGTCCGCCTGGAGTGAAGATTTGTATAGCACGCATACTTACCGTTGTCCATCGTTGATTGATACTTTCTCTTTTGTCAATCCTCCAAGACGTGAATGAATTCTTCCTCCAGTGCCCATTACTAAGCCAAATAGAATTTCGTCGGGTCGTGGCGAATCTTGGATACCGATTTCCATTGAGTTGTAGTGACTGCGAACATATGAAGCATGAATGTAATGCAACGGAACCATCAGCCTGTATCCAGCACCCGCTACGGCCTTAGCTGCAGGGACCATTGCCTTAGGATTGCCTAGGAGTTCACGCATTGCCCATCCACCCGCTTCGTGCCAAACTGCACCGTGCTCCAGTTCTCCGTTCACACCAACAATTGCGGCTTTACTGTAAACCTCGATATTTTCTTTCCCCAACGTCTGTACGAGCTCCTCAGAGAGGAGCGTACCTAAGGAACGAAGCTCTGCCATAAAGGGCATGAGGTCTTCCTCGTAGTGCCCAGCATAGGGGTTACGGATCACAGCGCAGGCTGCAGCTAATCTTAGTGGTTTGCTTGATACAGGGCCGCCTTCGTGATAGATGGTTTCAATCGTTAAGCTACGTTTTCTAATTTGGATTAAAGACATATTTCCTCACTGTTTAGGTATATTTACTTCTGCGACCAACTGGGTCCATCGCTGTAATTGGGTTGAAATCATTGATTTCATCTCCTCTGGTGTACTGGCACGGACTTCTCCCCCCATCTCCTCTAAACGAGATCTAATTGAGGGTAATAAAAGAACTTTCTTAGTTTCTTCATTAAGTCTGTTAATTATTGGGCGAGGCGTTCCTGACGGAGCCATAAATCCAGCCCATGACCTAGCGTCATATCCTGTCACTCCTTGCTCTGCAACGGTGGGTAATTCCGGCATACCCGCCCATCTTTGGGGTCCCGTTACCCCAATTGCTCGTAACTTCCCCGCCTTGATGTTTGCAAGTACGGCAGTTGGTGGTGAAATTATTAAGGGTACCTCGCCGCCTAACAACGCTGTGACTGAAGCTGCATCGCCTCTATACGGTACGTGTAACATTTGAATACCGGCTAATTTCCCTAGTAATTCTCCTGCTAAGTGATGCCCAGTTCCTATTCCTGCAGTTCCATAGGCTATCCCTTGCCCATTGAACCGAGCTGCGGTTAGGACATCATTTAATGTTCGAAATTTTGAATCAGCTTGGACAACCAATAGAAATGGAAAATAAGTGATCATTGAGATCATCTCAAAATCTTCAATGGTCTTGTAAGGCAGCTTGTTGTAGATCGCTCCTGCTACGGCATGCCCCCCCATTGCAAGCAGTAATGTATATCCGTCGGGGTTTGCACGTGCTACAGATGCAGCCGCAATGGTCCCTCCAGCACCAGTTTGTGCCTCAACAACAATAGACTGGCCCAAAACTTGTGCTATCTCTCCACCGACCACTCTTGCTATGGTATCTGCGTTGCCCCCTGGAGCATAGCCTTGTAATATTTTTATTGGACGATTAGGATATGCAGACCCTGAGGCTGCAAAAGTAGTGATTGCAGCAGTAGCCGTTAATCCAGCAACAAATGCTCTTCGTTTCATCAAGGACTCCTTCTTTTTGAGAGGGCCGAGAACTATGATCTCGGCTTGAGCATTTAAGAACTTATGTTTGATCAACGATTGGATTACGAAGAAGTCCCACTCCTTCAATCTCAACTTCGCAAATATCCCCTGCCTTCATAAATCGCGGAGGTTTTCTTGAAAATCCAACGCCAGAGGGCGTCCCTGTAATAATTACGTCGCCGGGCACCAGCGTAAAAATGGTTGAGGCATAACTGATAAGTCTAGCTGTGCTAAAAATCATTTGTCCTGTATCACCAGATTGCATGATCTCACCATTAAGGCGAACCTCTAGTTTTAGTTTGCGCTTAGGGTCAATTTCTTCATGCGTGACCATCCATGGACCGAATCCACCCGTAGACTCAAAATTCTTACCAGCTGCGATTTGCTTTGCATGGAATTGCCACTCACGCACGCTACCGTCGTTATAGCAAGAATACCCCGCTACATGATTAATAGCTTCGCTTTCAGGAATATCTCTACCGCCTTTGCCTATGATGACTGCTAGTTCGCCTTCCCAATCTAAGGATTCTGACACTTTGGGCCTAACAATAGGGGCGTTATGTGCGCACTGAGAGCGCCATACGCGAAGGAAGATTGGGGGCTCTGTCGATAATTCAACCTTTAAACCTGCGCTAACCGCCTCATGATGGTGGTCCATGTAATTTCGGACTGCACAAACTATCTTTTCTGGACGCGGTATTACAGGGAGTAATTCAACAGATGCAAATGGAGCAATAGGCTTTTGGTTCAATACCAATGATTCACGTTCATCAAATTTTGGACTACCTACAAAATCTGCGAGCGTATCTAATCCCGAAACTTTTGCCAAGTCGATGACTTGGTCATTAATAACAGCCCCCCAAGATTCTTTACCGTTGTGAATATAAGAAATTAATTTCACGTCTTCTCCTTTTTTTCATTTGTAGTGTTCGTGCGTGTGTGTATTCACTATGCATTTAATTAATTATTGTGCATAAAAATATGTTTTAAGCTTGGTATTTTCCCTTGCGCAGAAAAATTTAAATACAACTTGAATTATCATAAAGCTTTACATACCTAAACCACAGTCCATGGACGAGTCAACACTTGAGACAGAAATTCCCCTTGCTGAGCGTGCATATAGAGATTTACGCCTTGCAATTGTTCGCTGCGAGTTTGAACCTGGAGAGAGACTGCGGGTTGATGATCTAGGTAGAAGGTATGAAATTAGCAATACTCCAATTAGGGAGGCACTTAGCAGATTAGCTGAGCAAGGCCTAGTCCGGTTAATTGATAACAGGGGATTTAGAGTTTCGCCATTAACCGTAGATGGTATCGCTGACCTAACTCGAATGCGGTTATTGATCGAATGTGAGGCCCTTAAAGATGCAATTTCAAATGGAGATGATGCCTGGGAGACCACAATGGTTGCAGCAGCTCATTCTTTATCTTTGATCGAGCAGCGTTTAGGAGTTGCCCCTGTAGCCCTTGATAATAATTGGTCTGAACGGCACAGAGCCTTCCACTTGGCTATTTATTCAGCCTGTAAATCTCCGTTGCTAAAGGACTTGGTTGTGCAGTTGTTTGATAGTGCAGAGCGATACCGTAGGTATTCTGCAAGTCAGCGGCAAACAGCAAGGGGTAAGCATAATGAGCACGATAAGATCTTGAAGTGCGTTCTGACGCGAGATGCAGATGCTGCTATAGTTTTATTAACTAAGCATATTAAGGCTACCGAAAATACAGTAACTACCGCACTGATTAATTTGACTCAAAAGAAATAACATTAGCACCTAGTCCAAAGACTCTGCTTGTAAATTTGGAAGTAGCCCTAGGATTGAAATTTTTAAACTTAATTTCCATCCACTTGATAGTAAAGCAAATTTATTTTACGCAAACTATATAAAAGTTGGATAGTTAGCTGTAAGTTTTATTTCTTAACCGCTCACTTTTTCGTACGCGCTTATTAAAATCAATAGGCTTAGTTTTAACCCATTTAATAAATTTTATGAATTCTGGATGCTGGAGTAGTAAATCTGCGGTATTGAATTGCTGAGCGAGTTCTGTCTCAGTGAATAAAGCGTGAATTTGTCGATGACAAAT
>CAITYM010000015.1 GCA_903896615.1 uncultured Burkholderiales bacterium | reverse complement strand
TATTTTGCCAAGCAACCTTCGCGAACTCACACAAGCGGGCCAAGAGGTGGTGATTGGAGTTTGCAGTCGTGACTTATTAAGGCAAGCAACCCAAGCACTTCAGGCGCAGGGCATCACCGTACAACGCATAGTTTGCGAGCTGAGCCCAAGCGCTGCGCGTAGAGCACCCTCTAACGCTCAGCAAAGCGCTGAAGTTGGTGCTAACTCAGGTGCAAATTCAGGTTCTAACTCAGGAGCTATATCAGGTGCTGATAAAAGCTCTCTAGAGCACTCCAGTGCGGTTCCTGTGCTACATGTAATTGGTCCCGCATCAAGTCCACCCTCAGCAGTACTTTGCACCGCTGAGGGTGTGATCAAACTACCTCCTTCTACCGCAGACTGGTCTGCCTTTAAAGCACTCGGCGCACAAGATTTAATCATCCTAAGTGAACCCCAGTGGGTTCAAAGCACCACGCAAGCCCTAGGACGCGAGCCAAGACTACACAGCCTCTCCCAGCGCATTTTAGAAGCTACCCAGAGTAACTGGGACGCGGCAACTGGGGAGTGGGAGCAATCAAGAGGACTGCGCTTTTACAGGCGGATTCAAAGAATATATCTCTCCTTCATGCACACCCCCCAGTGGTCTCTTGCAAGAAAAGCAATTGTTGCCCTAATAGTGCTGAACTTAAGTGGTTTAAACGCATGGAGTTGGATCCAAAGTGCAAATATAAAAGAGCGTGAAACTGAGCTTACCAAACTGCTTAAAGAAACTTTTCCTGCAATCGGTTTAATCGTTGACCCAAGCCTTCAAATGCAGCGTGAGATGAGAAGACTGCAACACGCAAGAGGTCAAAGTGCAGCAGGAGATGTGGAGTCCATGCTTGCAGCTGTGGCGCTGCAGCTTCCTCAAAATTACAAACTCCAGTCCTTTAGTTACACAGCCAATGAGTTGCGATTAAACGGAGTAGCTAAGGAGCTGATTAGCCCAGTCAGTCAAAGCACTTTGCAAAAATCGGGCTACACCATAAGGGGTGAAAACACCGTCCTTGGCGGACAAACTGTACCCGTGCTCGTGGTCACCTATGTTGACGCAGCGAGCTCTAAGTAATTATGCGCACAGTAATTATGCGCACAGTAATTATGGGCTTAGTAATTAGAGGCTCAAATTAATTCATACAAATCTTAAATACGTACATCATCCATTCGCCATATGACTACAACTTCGCACCGAAAACACGAACAAACCCAGACAGGGGGAAATTTTTTCACCCAAGTTTTAACGGTTTTCGTACCTGTCACTTCTGCACTTAATCACTGGATGTCAACTCGCTCACTGCGTGAGCAAGTTCTTATTAAAATTTTAGGTACAGTACTAGGGGCTTATATCGTCTGCGCTGTCGCTGTAACACCGGCTTTAAATTCACTCGCCAAGAGCGATCTAAAAGCTCAAACCCTGCAGCGTGAGTGGTCTCAGTTATTGACCCTTCAAAGCGAGCTTAAAACCCTAAAGAGCGTTGCGCCTATCAGTACTTCAGATGCAAGCACTTCGCTACAAGACTTGGCGGTCCAACTTGGGCCGCAGTGCAAAATTGTTATTCAAGATTCAACGGCGCGTCTTCAAATAAAAGGGGTTAGCCCAGAAGGTTTGACCCAGCTTTTCCCCCAGATTCGTGCTCGCTCACAGGCTCAAGTGCTAGAAACTAGCCTCAGACTCGATACCCAAACAAAGTTATGGGAGGGCTCTATTACGCTTGCCCTACCCAATTCAAACTTAAACACCAATTAACGAGTAGTGTGTCGATGCATAACTAAAGAGATATCGCTAATTTGGCTAGCAACAAATACAGTCTCAGTTGGAAACACGTACAAAAATTATCCAAGTTAGATGATAAAAAGGGCTGCAAGAGGGCTCTAAGAGAGCAGTGTAGATGTCAACTAAGCCATCCTTGCACCTTGCACCTTGAACCAGCACCTTTGATCGCATGTTTTTGCTCTTACTTTTAAGCCCTTTACTTTGAACTCAAAAAAATACCCCTCATCAACCAATACCTTAGGCTCAAGGCTTAAGAAATGGGCGGCATATGGAGCGTTACTAGGCCTAATTTTTGGACTTATCTATTTTGCACCTGCCTCCTGGTTGGGTTTGTACATTGAGCACCTCAGTCAAGACAAAATCTCACTCGTTCAAACATCAGGCACAGTTTGGGACGGTTCAGCCCAGGTGATGCTAAAACCGAACGCTCGAAAATTCACTGATTCAAATCTAGGCGGAGCGACTCCTAATGGCTTAGGAAGTTTAGACTTATCCGATAAAAGTGGCTCTGAACTGTTGATTGCCTCACCCTTTAGTTGGCACATCGCGGTAGAGCTTTCATTGAGCCGGCTCGTAAAGGGCTCCGTCCGCCTTTTAAGCGGAGGCCTCAGTAATGACCCCGGGGCCTTGGTTTTGCGCGCATCAGTGGAGAATTCTTGCTGCCTACAGTCCCCATTGGTCGTAACTTTATCTCCTGAACTAGGGAGAGATTTAGGCTTCAGTTTGGGATCTGGCCTGGCACTTAACAAGGGCGGCAGCGAAGTAAGTGGCGTAAACGGGATAAACGGCATAAACGGGGTTATGGCCGCTGGGGATATCAACCCAAGCGGCGCTTCCTCACCCCCTACGACCTCAGCTTTATCATCAGGTTTGGTACTCTATCTGTCAGATTCAGAGTCAAATTGGCCTGCTCAGTGGTTGGGGGGGCTGGGTGCCCCCTGGAACACTGTTGCGCCTAAAGGGACTTTAAACCTCCAAACAATACGTACTAAAGTGGTAATTCACCCCTTCAGCGCAGAACCGGCTCAATTTCGAGGTGAAGCGCAAATAACCTTTAAAGACCTGTCCTCCCAGCTCTCAACCCTGGAGCCTCTTGGAACCTACCTTATTAAGCTCTCGGAGCCGAGGATCTTTGAGGCTAGAACTATTTCTGGGGTTGAGTCCCAAAACGCTGGGTTAGCCCATTTCGCCGCCTCCCAACCCCTTTTAGGGGCTAAGGATGGTGTTACCCTACACCTCAGTGTAGAAACCTTAGAAGGTAGGCTTGAACTTACAGGCGAAGGGGACTGGACAGATCATCACCTGCATTTCAACGGCATGGCCAAGGCACAAACCGGTTTTGAGGCAGCACTTGCAAATTTGCTAAGTGTTCTAGGCCCAAGGCACGATAATACGGCAACTCTTAAAATTGGTTAGTATGGAACTTAACTCTTATCTCACCCTCCTCAAACTGCGCAAAACACGAGAATTGCGGGACAACACACCCCTTGAAGAGGGAAAAGAAGTGACCGGTACCGATGATGCGATCAAGGGAATTACCCGTGCAAGCACCTACGCTTTCTTGCTCATTGGTTTAATCACCGTCTCAGCGCTGGGTTTGACATCTGCTGTCACCAAAGCAAAGGCTGTCACCACTCCAACTCCAGCTTCAGCTTCAGCTTCAACTCCAGTATCCCCTCCTGTATCGCCCCCTAATTCGGCAGCGTCGGACGCCTCCAGTACACCAAGCGCTACAAAAGCTACGAAAGCTACAAAACCAGCATCATCCACAAACACATCAAAATCTGCCCAAAAGACTGAAAACCTCGTCACACTTAACTTTGTTAATGCAGACATTGAGGCCGTTGCCCGAACGCTATCTACACTGTCTGGTCGCAATTTAGTGGTCGACCCCAGAGTGAAGGGTCTTATCACCCTAAGCGCAGAAAAACCTGTTACTCCGTCTGCGGCCTGGAACCAATTTTTAGCAGCCCTAAGACTTCAAGGCTTCAGTGTGATTGAGGCAAGTGGTCTTTACAAAATTGTCCCCGAAGCCGAGGCAAAATTACAAGGCGGTGTTTCAACCGTTGTACCGTCTCCCCACGCACCCAATAGCGGTCAGGTGATGACTCAGATTTTTAATCTTTCCCACGAAAACGCCAACAACTTGGTTGGCGTACTACGACCCCTCATCAGTCCGAACAACACGATTAACGTCAACCCAGGCACCAACTCTTTAATCATCACTGATTACGCGGAAAACTTACAACGTGTTGGCAGAATCATCTCATCGCTTGATGTTTCAAACGCAAGTGATGTTGAAATTATTCCACTTAAAAATGCGATTGCCTCTGATTTAGCGGCTCTCGTATCTCGCCTTATCGAGATTACACCCGCCAGTGCTGGTGCGAGTGCAGGACAAGCTCAGTCAAGTGAGACTGCATACAAAACAACAATCTTGGCAGAGCCAAGAAGTAATTCCATCATTCTCAGAGCAGCAAACTCAGCCAGACTCATGCAAGCGCGCTTACTGATTGAAAAGCTAGATCGCCCCAATAGTGACCTGGCAAGCGGCAATATCCACGTTGTGTACTTGAAAAACGCCGACGCAACAAAACTGGCTGGCACCTTAAGAGCGGCACTTGCCGCGGACTCTAGAAACGCTGGAACCACCGCTGGTCTAGGGGGCTCAAGCGCCGCTCCAACAACGGTAAGCTCGGGCGCACCCAGTATCAATACAACAAGCACCATGAGTGGTGGCCAATACGCAGGCGGTTCGACCTCTGGCGCGCCGACCCTTGGCGGCTTTAATGCAAGCAGCACACCGACTACGGGTGGACAGATACAAGCGGACACAGCAACCAACTCCCTCATCATCACAGCGCCTGAGCCTCAATTTAGGCAACTAAAGGAAGTAATCGACAAACTCGACTCACGCCGCGCACAGGTGATGGTGGAGAGTTTGATAGCGGAGATTGATACGAGTAAGATTGCTCAGTTCGGCATTCAGTGGCAAAACGTGTTGGGCAAAGTTGGCGGTAATGTGGGCGTGATCGGAACTAATTTTGGATCCGGCGGCTCCAACCTTTTGTCCCTCTCTGCGTCTGGCCTTAACCCCAGCACAGCGACCAATGGGCCCAGTCTTCCTGGCTCTGGGATGAATATAGCAACCGCCAGAGAAGTCAACGGTAAATATGTGCTCAGCTCACTTGCAAATTTCTTGCAACAAGACGGCCTAACCAACGTGCTCTCAACCCCGACCCTTTTAACGCTTGATAACGAGGAAGCTAAGATCGTTGTGGGTCAAAACGTTCCATTTGCAACGGGTCAGTACACCAACAACAATACTGCCAACGGCTCGGTCACCCCTTTCACAACCTTTGACAGAAAAGATGTGGGTATCACGCTTCGCGTGAAACCACAAATTAGTGAGACTGGTTCTGTGAAATTGGTTATTTTTCAAGAAGTTTCAAGCATTGATGCGACCTCATCTGCTGCGGGCTTAGTAACTGATAAGAGATCGATTGAATCGAGTGTGATCGTAGAGGACGGTTCAATCGTTGTGCTTGGTGGATTGCTCTCGGACACTTACTCCAACACCAGGGGTCAAGTACCAGGAATTGCAGATCTGCCCTTGATTGGTAACTTCTTTAAAAATGAATCTAGAAACAGAACGAAGACCAATCTCATGGTGTTTCTAAGACCCGTTGTGCTGCGCGACGCTAAGAGCACGGAGATTCTCTCAAACGGTCGTTACCAAGGCATGATGAATGAGCAAAAATCTCTTGATTCAAAACCTTTGAATGAAGCGTCCTTTATTCTTCCCGCCAATGATGGGCCGACTTTGCCGGACAACAAAGGCTTGGAGCTTGGCCCTAACTCGGCCAATCCAAAGCTTTTAACGCCCCTTGCTCCAGCGCCGAATCAACCAGCAGTTTCTGGTTCTGGTTCTGGTTCTGGTACAAGCACAAGTCCATCTGTTCCCGCTAATACGGGTAAATAAGAACCCACCGAGTCCACTCTTAAGATGCGTCATCCACTTCCCTACGCATTTGCACGTGCAAGTAAACTCCTGCTCGAAGTAGAGGGCGAGCAAGTCCGTTTGTGGCACACAGATCAACCCTCCCCTGGTGCTTGGGCAGAGGTAATGCGCAAATACGCGGTCACCTCCTTCGAATACCTAGGCAGTGCAGAGCTTGTGCAGCGCATAAGCTCCGTCTACGCAGGCGCAGAGTCCAGCGCCGCAAGCGTCATCACAGAGGTAGAGGGTGACGCAGATCTCGCGCGTATGATGCAAGACCTACCGGCTGTGGAGGACTTACTTGAATCCTCCAACGACGCCCCCATTATTCGGATGCTAAACGCCTTACTGACCCAAGGGGCTCGCGACGGCGCGAGTGACATTCACATTGAGCCTTATGAGAGACACTCTAGTGTGCGCTTTCGCATTGATGGGACTCTAAGGGAAGTTGTGCAACCTCACCGAGCGTTACACGCCGCACTGATTTCTCGCCTGAAAATCATGGCTGAATTAGATATTGCCGAAAAACGGCTGCCCCAAGACGGTCGCATCTCGCTTCGTATGGGACAGCGCGCCATTGATGTTCGTGTATCTACACTACCCGGCGCGCATGGTGAGCGCGCTGTGCTGCGGTTACTAGACAAGAGTGAATCTAAACTCACCCTTGAATCCCTTGGCATGCAGGGCAATACTTTAGAGCGGTTGGTTCAAATCACGCACCAACCGCACGGAATTCTTTTGGTGACTGGCCCTACAGGCTCAGGCAAGACAACCACCCTTTACGCTGCGCTTCAAGGGCTTGACGCTGCACACGCAAACATCATGACGGTTGAAGATCCGATTGAGTATGAGTTAGCTGGTATTGGACAAACCCAGGTTAACTCAAAAATCGATCTCACATTTGCTAAAGCACTGAGAGCCATCCTCAGACAAGATCCTGATGTCATCATGATTGGTGAGATAAGGGACCAAGAGACTGCGCAGATTGCAATTCAAGCGTCACTTACTGGGCATTTGGTGCTCGCAACTCTGCACACCAATGACGCTGCAAGCGCGGTGACGCGCCTCATGGATATGGGCGTTGAGCCCTTCTTACTAAGTTCCTCCTTGCTTGGAGTGCTTGCTCAGCGCTTGGTTAGAAAACTTTGTACGCACTGCGGGGGAAGCGGTTGCAATCACTGCGCGCATACGGGGTACATGGGCCGCACAGGAATCTATGAGCTCCTTAATGTAAGCGATGCGATCAAAGACCAAATACATGCGCGAGCACCTGAGGCTAGTTTGCGAGCAAAGGCTATTTCTGAGGGAATGAGCTTAATGCGCGAGGACGGCGAACGATTGGTGTCTTTGGGTATAACCTCCGAAGAAGAGTTGATTCGCGTAACAAGAGACTGAGACAGATGTTCTGTGCTTAATGACTGTAAGCTCATTTGGGGGACAGTCGGAATTTCAGAACATCAGAACATGGGTAAAACGGTATAGCGGTATAACTGTTCGACGATACAACGGTACAACGACACTACGGCCTCAATTTGGAAAAGATGTGAAATAGTCCCTCATTGACTCATCTTTATTTAATCATCTATTTTTATTTCTCACCCTCTACTTAAATGCCCGCATTTTCCTACGAAGCCATCAACACTGAGGGCCTAACCCGCAAAGGCGTACTCGACGCTGACTCGCCAAGGGCTGCCCGCAATATGCTTCGCGCGCAGCAGTTGGTACCTATTAGTGTTGAGCTCGTCAAGCGACAATCCTCTGAACAAACCACAGGATTTAACCTTCACTCACCGCTCAAGTGGAGTTCAAGGGTTTTTAGCTCAGGTGCACTGATGATTTGGACCCGCCAACTGGCAAGCCTTGTCAGTGCAGGATTGCCCCTTGAGCGTGCATTGACAGCATTGATTGATGAAGCCTCTACACCTGCACAACGTGATTTAGTAGCCGCTCTTAGAGCGGAAGTTAACGCAGGCGTCGCGCTTGGTAAAGCGCTTGCTAACCACCCCGGCGAGTTCTCTGAACTCTACATTGCCGTAATCACCTCGGGGGAGCAAACGGGAAGATTAGGACAAGTTCTGGAGCGATTGGCCAACGATTTGGAGCGTGCACAGTCTTTAAAGGGCAAACTCTTGGCAGCGTCTTTGTATCCTGCGATTGTGAGCTTGGTAGCTTTTCTTATTGTTCTTTTCTTACTCTCTTACGTTGTGCCCCAAGTGGCCAATGTTTTTGCGAGCTCTCACCACACACTCCCGCTCCTAACGATCGTGATGCTTGCCATCTCCAAGTTTGTACAAAACTACTGGGTTGTGTTTTTAATCTTAATGTTAATAGGCTCTTTTGCGTTAAACGCGGCCTTAAAGGGCGCTGCCTTCAGACAACGCTTTGATGAGAACTGGTTAAAAATACCACTCATCGGCAAACTAAGTCTTGGGTACAACAGTGCCCGCTTTGCCGGCACGCTCGCACTCTTGAGTGGTGCAGGAGTACCGATTCTCAAATCACTAGAGACAGCAGCGCAAACGCTATCCAACGAATCCCTTAGAGTTCACGCGCTACAGGCCTTGGTACTGGTCAGAGAGGGGGCACCACTTGCAAGCGCATTGGCTCAAAACGAGCGCATGCCAGGGATGCTCTCCATGTTCGCACGTCTTGGTGAACAAACAGGACAACTACCCGAGATGCTTGAGAAAGCAGCCCACCACTTGGGGACTGAGGTGGAGCGGCGAGCGCTTAACTTGGCAACTATTCTTGAGCCTTTGTTGATTGTTGTGATGGGCGTTGTTGTGCTCCTCATCGTATTGGCCGTTATGCTGCCCATCATCCAACTTAACCAGTGGGTACACTAAATATGCAAGTGAAAGTTGGAAGAGCTGAGTTAGCGGGACTTCATAAAATATTTAGGAGTGATGCAACATGCCCATCACCTTAGACGGTCAACTCGTGGTTGCCATCTCATCGCGTGCTTTGTTTGATTTTGAGGAAGAGAACAAAATCTTCGAAGAGCACGATGACCGTGCGTATATGGCGCTTCAACTTGAGCGCTTAGAGATCCCGGCCAAACCCGGAGTTGCTTTCTCACTTGTTAAAAAATTATTAGCCTTTAACTCAGGCGGCACACAGCGCGTAGAAGTGGTGATCCTCTCGCGTAACGATCCCGTCAGCGGTATGCGTGTATTTAGATCTGCGCAGCACTACGGACTACAGATTCAGCGAGGTAGTTTTACGCGGGGTCAACCGCCCTGGCGATATTTAAAACCCCTTAACGCAAATCTTTTTTTATCGACCCACTTAAGTGACGTTCGCGCCGCTCTCAGTGCAGGTGTGCCCGCTGCACAGGTCTACCCCCACTCTGCGCATGCCTCTGAGTCCCACCCAAGCGAGGTGAGGATTGCATTTGACGGTGACGCCGTACTCTTCTCTGATGAGGCTGAACAAGTCTTTCAGTCCCAAGGACTCACAGCGTTTCAAAAGCACGAGAAAGAAAAGGCGAGTCAACCCCTCTCGGCAGGACCCTTTAAGCCACTTCTTGCAGCCCTCCAACGACTCCAGCAAGAGGGTACGCCGAGTATGCGAATTAGAACTGCGTTGGTCACCGCGAGAAGCGCGCCCGCGCACGAGAGAGCGATCAGAACACTTATGAACTGGAATGTTCAAGTCGATGAGGCCATGTTCCTTGGCGGCTTGTCAAAGGGGGAGTTTTTGCTGGAGTTTGAGCCCGACTTTTTCTTTGATGATCAAACGGGACATATTGAATCGGCGGCACTTCACGTCCCGGCTGGACACGTCGCACAAGGCGTTGCAAGTCATTAGTATTTTCTACAAGCTTTCGCTTAACCATGCGCGCGCTCTGCGACCACACTCACAACCCGTCCCTCACGCCTTGCTATCCAAACCGTTGAGGACAGTATCACCACAGCCCCCAAAATGGTGAAGTGACTTGGTACGTCCCCAAAGACCAAGTACCCAGCGGTCGCAGACCATATTAAATCCAAAAACCTCAGCGACTGAGTAGCTGAGATATCAGTGGCCTTAAAACCCCGAGTCAAGCAGTAGTGACCCAGTGAGCCTAAAACCCCTGCTGCAAGAAATCCTAACCACTGCAAAGCGCTCGGTGTTTGCCAAACCATTAGCGCAAAGGGTAGACTAAATAAGCTTACTGTGATGGCTTGCCAAAACACAATCACCCCAGGTGTTTCGTATTTGGTTAGAGACTTGGTAATTAAAAACGATGCGGCAAAGATAGGCGTTGAAGCAAACATCAAAAGCGTATACCACCCCCCGTCCCCAGAGAGTTTGGGGGCGACCACAACGACCACTCCGAGTAGACCAATGAGGGAGGCGATCCACCTATCTCGGCGCATCGGTTCTCCTAAAAAGAGACTTGCTCCGATCATGATAAAGATCGGCCCTGAAAAGCCAATAGCTGTAACGTCTGCAAGGGATATTTTGGGGAGTGCGGCAAACCAAAACCACAACCCTACCGAGTGCACGCCGCCCCTCCAGAACTGACCCCTGATGTCAACAGGTATGTAGCTTCTCCACCCCTCCCTATACAGTAAGGGAGCCATCACCAAGAAGCCGAAAAAATAGCGCAAAAACTGGGACTCAAGCCCATCAAGGGTTAGGGTTATGCTTCGAACAATAGTATTAAGGCACGTAAAGAGCACACCGCTTAATGCAACCCAAAGCATCCCTTTCCAGACCTGAGGAAGGTTGGTGCCCCTGCGCTGAATGACCCGTAACTGACGTACACGGCGAACTGCGCTGTCAAGCGCACTTCGTTGAGCGCTATTTTGAATTGATTTTGATTTGCTCCGCAGGCGTCCTACTCTCTGCGCTGATCCAGTTGTTCTTTTTTGCTTTAACTTAAGCTTAGGGGTTTGCATTTAACCTTGTAGAACGGGTGAATGAAACATAAGGATCAGGACAGATCTAATAAACGCGGATGATGCTGCTGGTTAGATCACTCTTTAATAAATCTTCAACGCGCTTGGCAACCGTCTCAGGTTTTAGTAAATCAGCCAAATCATCGGAGTCGTTAAAGTTATTGGCTCTCATCGGGGTATCCGTTCTTGAGGGGGCAACGCAGTTCACCCGTACTTCATCGCTCGCCCACTCCTCAGCAAGCGCTTGCGTCAGGTTACTGACTGCGGACTTGGTCGCAGAATAAGTTGCAATATTTGCTCGTCCCTTCAAATAAGAGGAGGATGAGAAAAACACCAACATCCCTTTAGTTGCCTTTAGGTAAGCATGGCTTTCATTTGCGATATGTATGCAGCCGAGCACGTTGGTTTGGATCATCTCCTCTAACTTGGCAGCGCCGGTGCTCAGCAGCGGCCCGGTATACAAGATACCCGCACAGTTGATGATGAAATCAATACCTGTGTTGGTATTTTCCTGCGCAATCTTTTTAAGCGCGTTTTTAACCTGATCTGCGCGCGCCACATCACAACCACTACTTCGACTCAGCGAGTAGACCTTTAGGCCCGAGCTCGTTAGACGACGCACAATCGCTTGGCCGATCCCTTGAGAGCCCCCAAAGACAACGGCTACTCTGCCCTTAATATCTGCGCTTTGGTGTGTCTCGTTGTAGCGGCCCATACGAAACACTTCTTCAGCCGTTATGAGATCAAAGGGGAACGTGATTTTGATATTTTCTTCACTACCGCGTACCGTGAAAATTCTTGATTTCTCGCCCCAGTAATTTAAATATATTGCGCAGTCATCCGTTACTTTCAATTCGTTTTGCCTGGGCAAAAAATCCTTAAATGCTTCAACAATGGCGCCGTATTTGAAGCCCTGGGGCGTTTGTCCGCGCTTGATTTTGCTGCGGTCTGGGATAGATACTACTTTACTATCCTCAACATAGAGCATCGTATCTGTAGCATCAATGATGGTATTTACTGCGCTGTAATCGTCTAAAGCAGTAATGAGGCTTTGTATGATTTCATGACTTAAGAAGGGCCTTACACCGTCATGGATTAAGACTTTGTCTTGACTGGACGCCAAGTCCTTTAAGGCGTTAAGACCCATCCAAGTCGACTCTGCGCGGCTCGCGCCGCCGGGCACAATAAAGCGTAGTTTGGGATATTTATGCTTGAACTCACCGTCCAGGAGAAGCACCTGCGCATTACCGACAATTACGATTTCATCGATGAGGGGATTTTTATCAAACAACTGGAGCGTATGCTCTAAGATTGTCTTACCCGAGACACGGGTTAATTGTTTTAACTTCTCGCCTCCAAACCGACTGCCTTCGCCTGAGGCGAGAATGACTGCATAGTTCAAATCCGTAACTCCGTCAGTGTTAGTCTGCGCAAATAACCCGTTAAATGACCAACTCTGGTACCAACTGGGCAAAGTAGGAGTTTATCTCCTTGCACGCGCCTTCAGCAGGCGTATCAAATGCCTTTGATTTTAGCTCTGCACGGATAATCACAAAATTGTCCTGGCTCAGTACACGCTCGATAGCAGCGTCTATCTCTGAAAGCTCTGTTTGCTCACCGGGCAATTGACTCATGAATATATTGTCCGCATCGGTTTCATTGAGTTTATTGTTTTTAACAAAAACTATGGGTTTATTGCAGTGCAGGAAATCCGTAAAAATAGATGACTTATCTGTGATGAGTAAATCAACCTGGTTCAGATAAGGATAGATATCGGGTTCTGAGGAAATAACTAGGGGGTTATTTTTATTTTCTGGCTCAAGCCTATTGTCATAGGGGTGAGGTTTTATGACGAGCTCTACCTTCATTTTGCGTTTAGCAAAGGGGGCCATAATTTTCTCGTAAATACTTTGGTTCATCCACTGTGCAGGATCCCCAATGAAAGTGTAGGTCGGAGCCCAAAGCACCTTGAAAGTGTCTGGGGATTTAAATACTTTTTTGTAGGACCCCACTAACTCATGTTCAAAAGGTTGTCTTGTCAATACTTCATTTCTGGGCATTCCCGCTCTAATGATCTTCCTTACGCCAAAGAAGTCACGCCACTGTTTATCCCAAATTTTTGCAGGACTTAGGATTGCATCAATCGCGGTTGACTCAGCCAACTGGTTAACGAATTTAGGGTTAGCCATATCTCCTTTATCCGTCAGCGCT
>CAITYM010000014.1 GCA_903896615.1 uncultured Burkholderiales bacterium | reverse complement strand
CTATTTTTCATGACGACCGTAAAAATGGCAGAATTAGCATCCTAAATGCTTAACTTTGCCTTTTATAGCCCTAAATTTAATCAAAAGAGTTTAATAAATGACAATTTACGCTGACAATTCTCTCTCCATTGGTAATACTCCACTCATAAGACTTAACCGAATTACGGGGGGGGGCGGTGCAACCGTTTTAGCAAAAATTGAGGGCAGAAATCCAGCGTACTCCGTTAAATGCCGCATTGGGTCAGCAATGATCCATGACGCTATAGAAAAAGGACTACTTCCTGCGGGTAAGGAGCTTATTGAGCCAACAAGTGGAAACACTGGTATCGCCTTAGCATTTGTTGCCGCGGCTAAAGGAATACCCCTTACGCTTACGATGCCAGAAACTATGAGCATAGAGAGGCGAAAATTGTTGACTATATTGGGCGCAAAACTCATATTGACAGAGGGCGTTAAAGGCATGAACGGTGCAATAGCCAAAGCCGTCGAAATTGCTAACTCTGACCCTAAATATGTACTCTTACAACAATTTACAAATCCAGCAAACCCTGCAATTCATGAAAAAACAACCGGTCCCGAAATCTGGAACGATACAAATGGCGACGTAGATGTAATCGTGTCGGGTGTGGGGACTGGGGGGACCATTACTGGTATTTCGCGGTATTTCAAAAATACTAAGAAAAAACAGATTGAGTCAGTGGCAGTCGAACCAACGGCTAGCCCAGTTATTTCCCAAAAAATACAGGGGAAAGAGCTAAAGCCTGGGCCACACAAAATTCAGGGAATAGGTGCTGGATTTATTCCTGATAATTTAGACCTAAGCCTTATAGACCGAGTAGAGCAGGTCACTAATGAAGAGGCAATTGATGTTGCGCGTAGATTGGCTAGGGAGGAAGGGATCTTGGTCGGTATTTCGTGTGGTGCAGCCGCTGCAGTAGCGATAAGACTCGCAAAGTTACCTGAATATGCGGGAAAGACAATCGTAGTCATACTGCCTGATTTGGCAGAGAGATATTTAAGTACGGCTCTTTTTGATGGAATATTTAATGATCAAGGATTGCCAGTTTCTTAAAACATTGTCCGTTCTCCTGGCAGAGCTTTTCTGGGGTGTATTCAAAATAAAAGATGAATTTTCAACAACTGCGAATTATTCGTGAAACTGTAAAGTGCAATTACAACTTAACCGAAGTTGGAAATGCACTCTTCACTTCACAATCCGGTGTAAGTAAGCACATTAAGGATCTTGAGGACGAGTTGGGTATAGAGCTTTTTCTTAGAAAGGGGAAGCGACTATTAGGACTAACCGATCCCGGGAAAGAGCTCTTGATCATAGTTGAAAGAATGCTGATTGACACCAAGAATATTAAGCTACTTGCTGAGCAGTTTAGTCAAAGCGATAAAGGGCAATTAACGGTAGCCACAACTCACACACAAGCGCGATATATATTGCCCCAAATCGTAAGTAACTTTAAGAAAGAATTTCCCAAAGTACACCTCGCTTTGCATCAGGGCAGTCCGAATGAGATTTCCGAATTGCTCCTGAACGGTGAGGCTGATTTGGCTATTGCCACTGAATCATTGTCGCAAATACCAGAGCTAGTTAGTTTCCCGTTTTACTCCTGGCATCACGCCGTGATTGTTACCAAGGGGCATCCACTTGAAAAGATAAAAACTTTAAAGATTGAGGATCTTGCAGAATACCCAATAATTACTTATCACGAAGGATTCACGGGAAGAAAACTCATTGATCAGACGTTTCTAAATGCAAATATAACGCCCGATATAGTCATGTCCGCACTTGACGCTGACGTCATTAAAACTTATGTGGAGTTAGGTCTCGGCGTCGGTATTATTGCTTCAATGGCGTACCAAAAAGACAGGGACACTCAACTCAATATTTTGAAAAGTGATCATTTGTTCGCTACAAATACAACCAGGATTGCTGTTCGGCGCGGGCATTATTTGAGAGGCTTTGCTTATAAGTTTATTGAGTTATGTTCTGCTAACCTAAATGAATCTGAGGTTAAGTCCGCTTTAAAACCTGTTGACCAAGAAGATCTTTAAGGTAGTCATTTTGTATTTTTGATTCCCAACCATTTATTATTTCGGGGGGGAGCCAGAAAGCAAGATTTTAATATTGTGAACTTCAGTTTTTATAAGTTTGAACTCATCACTTAGTTGAGCAAATATCCGCTGTTCCTTTAATTCACGTAGTTTTTCATCTTCAATCTCTTTCTTCTCTGCCGCATCGGCGTGACTAATTGAGCTAAATGCATCAACGATTGCAGCGACAAATAAGTTAATCACTACAAATGTGGAGAGCATGATATAGACTAAGAAGAATATCCAAGCAAGTGGGAATTTTTCCATTATCGGTCGAGCTATACCATCAGCCCAGTTCTCTAGGGTCATTATTTGAAATAGTGTAAAAAGACTGGCGCCCAAGGTACCAAAATAATCAGGAAATTCTTTACCGAAAAGGTTTGTGCTTACTACTGAGGCGACATAGAAAACGATGAGTAAGAGTCCCATAACTGATCCAAGACTCGCCAATGAGCCGAGTAACCCGCGAACAACTTTCTTCATGCTCTCGACTTTGTTAATAAGTCTAAGCACCCGTAGCACCCTCAGGGATCTCAGCACCGCAAGCGACTCTGAGGCTGGCACTATAGCGATGGCTATCACAACAAAGTCAAAAATACACCATGGATCTTTGAAGAAATTCAGCCCTCTTGCCAGCATGAGCAAAACGAGTTCAGTGATGAAGATGTATAAGATCGTGTGATCCAGGATATGAAGAGTCTCACCGATTTGGCCCATGATCCATGGACTGGTCTCCATTCCCAAAAGCGCAGCATTTAGAAAAATTAAAGCAACTATGCCGTGTTGAACAATTGGCTGTGCTAAAAAATGTTCGATATATATTTTCCACTTAGGACTAGTATTAGTGACAATGGTCATGTCTTAATCATTCTGAATGCGAACCGTGTTTAATGAAAATAGTTTCAAGCCTTAGGCGTTTAAATCTAAAGGTCTTAAATGTTGTCAACTGGGTATTTTAGATTCTTTTAACGGCGCTAGCAGCAGAATTAAATCCAAATGAATAATTAAATTGTATTAATTTATAGGGGAGAAAGTAGGTTGCTTTCTATTAGTCTTGTCGGTTTTGCTCTAGCATTTTTTTTATATGTTGCTTTGCTATATCGGCGCTTCCCATATTTTTTAAAAACCTTATGTCGTGTTGTATTCCCAAAATGAAGCTGTACACAGCAAATAGCATATCAGCAGGCCTCGTCTTGGAACTAAGGTGTCCCTCTTCTATGGCCATTTTGATGGCTCGAATCAGCGTTTTACGCCAAGTTTCAACTATGAGTATTAATTCATCTCTTACGGGACCTGGTTGGTCGTCTAGCTCGAATGCACCTGAGATATAAATACAACCAGTCGAGCCCTCTGAGATTGTGAGCTCGGTCCAAAGTTCTAACATCCTATTGAGTCGAGGTAGACCCCGAGGGAAAAAGAGTGCTGGCTCAAATACAGTACGGCTAAACCTTCGGTGGTACTCCCTTATGACTTCAATTTGTAAATTTTCTTTAGATTCAAAATGAGCGTAAACCCCGCTCTTACTCATTTGCATGCGTTCAGCTATAAGACCAATCGTTAAACCGCCGAAGCCATCCCTGCCCACTAAATAAAGCGCTGCATTCAATATATTTGATTTGGTCAAATTACCTTTAGAGGTGAAGAATTCTGACTCAGAAGTTTGTATTTGTTTTGATTTGGCTGCAGCAACCATATTTATAGTCCTTTTAAAAGAACGTTCGTACTTTTTAGTAGTATATCGAATTAGCGGTCATAGATGACTTTCTGTAAACGATTTGGGATAATAATACATAATTAATAAAGTACGGTCGTTCTTTTTTAGTGATTTTAGGTATACTGGTTTATCGGAATCGCCTAATTTCTAAATCAATCGATTTTTACATTATTCTTGATCCAAAATCTATTGTCATATGGTTGAAACATTTGACAGTTTTTTTCATTTTTCAATACTGGTTGGAGTCATTATGAGTTATCAAGCCCCCATCAAAGAGATGCTGTTTGTGTTGAAAGAGTTGGCTGGAATTGAAGAGATAGAACGCTTTGAGGGATTTGAGGATTACGGGATTGATACAGCTGCCGCGGTACTTGAGGAATCAGGTAAATTTTGCGCCGAAGTGGTTGCACCTCTCAACTGGGAGGGTGACAGGTCTCCGAGTACCTTTGACAAGGGTGAGGTCGCTGTAACTCCTGGATTTAAAGAGGCATATACCCAATTTGTAGACGGTGGCTGGCAAGGTGTGTTGCACCCTGTCGAGTATGGAGGGCAAGGATTACCAAAAATCATTTCAACACCTTGCACTGAAATGTTGAATGCCGCAAACTTGTCTTTTGCACTTTGTCCATTATTAACGGACGGTGCTATAGAAGCATTATTAACTGCAGGTAGTCCTGAGTTAAAAGCAAAATTTCTACCTAATATGGTGAGTGGCAAGTGGACTGGTACTATGAACTTAACTGAGCCTCAGGCTGGGTCAGATTTATCAATGGTTCGTGCAAAAGCAGTTCCTCAAGGTGATGGCGTTTACAAGGTATATGGAACCAAAATCTATATTACTTACGGTGAACACAATATGGCAGAAAATATCATTCACTTGGTCTTAGCCCGAACTCCCGATGCACCAGCCGGAGTAAAAGGGATTTCCTTGTTTGTAGTCCCTAAATTCTTGGTCAACTCTGATGGAACTCTAGGCGATAGAAATGATGCTTACTGTGTTTCTATTGAACATAAGCTAGGAATTAAGGCAAGTCCCACTGCGGTACTCCAGTTTGGGGATGAGTCTGGGGCAGTAGGATATTTGGTAGGCGAGGAAAACCGTGGCTTAGAGTACATGTTCATCATGATGAATTCGGCAAGATTTGGGGTGGGTATGCAAGGAATATCCATTGCAGACCGCGCTTATCAAAAAGCAGTTTCCTATGCAAAGGACAGATTGCAGTCGAGGGATCTCGCAGGCTCGGAAGGTGCCGTTGCTATCATTCATCACCCTGATGTCAAGCGAATGCTAACTACTATGCGGGCATACACTGAGGGAGCTCGTGCGCTTGCATATTTTGGAGCTGGACTAAGTGATAAGGCGCATTTCAGTGCAAGTGAAGATACCCGCAATAAAAATTTGGCGCTTTATGAGTTTTTAGTCCCCGTGATCAAAGGGTTTTCCACAGAAATGTCGATTCAAGTTACAAGTTTAGGCGTTCAAGTTCACGGGGGAATGGGGTTTATTGAAGAGACCGGAGCGGCTCAGTATTATCGAGATGCCAGAATACTCACTATCTACGAAGGTACAACTGCTATTCAGGCAAATGATTTCGTTGGGCGCAAGACCTACAGGGATAAAGGAGCTGTGGCAAAGATCTTCGCTAAATTGATTGTTCAAACTGAATCAGAGTTGGCAAAACGAAACTCTAAAGCTTGCCAATCTATGCTGGAGAATTTGACATTAGCACGCAAGGCCTATGAGTCAGTGGTTGAATTTATAGTCGCTGAGTATAAAGCGGACATCAAAAACGTTTTTGCTGGAAGTGTGCCCTATCTAATGCTAAGCGGTTATTTATTAACATCGTGGCAAATGGCGAGGTCGATGATGATTGCTGAGGATAAGTTAGAGGAAGATAAGATTTTTTATTCTGCAAAAATAACCACAGCACAATTCCACGCTGAACATTTATTAAACTTAGTCCCAGCCTTAGCGCAGTCAGTATTAAAAGGTGGATATTCCGTAAACGCTTTACAAGTCGAACAATATTAGCAGTTTTCAAGTTCATATGAAATCTTTTAGAACTACAAACTACTTTTTCTAAAAGAAGGTTAAGATCTGATTTCTCACAAATTTTTTACATCAAAACTATGTCATTCAGTACCAGATTAACCTCGCTTTCACACGGTGGAGGTTGTGGTTGCAAAATCGCACCCGCAGTGCTGAGTGAAATATTAAAGTCTGCTCCCATTCGTGCACTGCCTTCAGCTTTGTTGGCCGGTCTTGATAATAATGAGGATGCAGCCGTTTATCAAATCAATGAATCCCAGGCGATTGTTGCAACGACTGATTTCTTTATGCCTATCGTGGACGATCCGTTTGAGTTTGGGCGCATTGCTGCAACAAATGCAATTTCAGATATTTATGCAATGGGGGCTCAACCGCTCTTTGCTCTTGCCTTGCTTGGGATGCCTATTAATGTATTGCCAATCGAGATAATTCAAAAAATTACCCAAGGGGGTGAGAGCGTCTGTTGCGCTGCAAATATACCGATTGCAGGAGGCCATTCAATTGATACTGTTGAGCCGATATATGGACTTGTTGTAATCGGAATCGTTGATCCTAAGAAACTCAAACGAAATAATGCTGCACAAGTCGGAGATAGCATCATCTTAGGTAAACCATTAGGAGTTGGTATTTTAAGTGCTGCGCTAAAGAAAGAAAATCTTTCTGAAGAAGCCTATAAAAAAATGATCTTTTATACAACGCAGTTGAATACCCCGGGGATAGTCCTCTCAGGTTTAAGTGGGGTTAATGCTTTAACGGACGTTACTGGATTTGGCCTTGCTGGTCATTTGCTTGAGCTTTGCAGAGGAGCCAGTCTTAAAGCAAATATAAATATGCTTAATGTTCCTGTCATACCGGAGGCAGTTGAATTGGTAAAGCAAAAAATATTTACTGGCGCGTCCACTCGCAACTGGGCTGGATTTGACCAGGAGATCACCCTTGGCCCTGATGTTCAAGAATGGCAGAAAAATCTTCTATCGGATCCTCAAACGAGTGGTGGATTACTTGTCTCTTGTTCACCAAGCGCTGAAGGGGACGTACTCGGTATTTTTAAAGAATATGGATTTGAGTCCGCTCAAAAGATAGGCGTTTTTGAATTAGGCAATGGATTGCTTGTAAATTAATTGAGTATTAATTTAGAACTAAAAATAATGTTCCACTAGTGTCCCAAAGTTTGGAACAGTTCTAGTTGGAGTTTGGTAGTTTTTGCCATCGGCAGCTGTGTTTTCCAAAATGGGAATAACTGCTGCCTCTACCAACTCACCGGTATCAAAGTTGGTTTTCAGGTGCTTGTTGATCGCTTATGTCGAAAAAGCGGATCAAGTCGTGGACAACGGGAAATTGCGAATTCTTCATGTAAATCATGGGGTTATGGAAAACTGCCTAATTCGCCAAAAAGCAACTCGTTTCACTTGTTACATTTATTACACTAACAGAAAATCTTCAAACAGAGATCTCGAGGAAAAACAGAGGAAAAGGGGTAAAAAATGTCCGTATCGCTTAATAGAAATATTGAAGAGCCGATCCTAAATGACTCAGAGTCTGATCTCGTGCGATCAGCTCAAAGGTGCATGATGGTGGCGTTGGATCATTCAAAGGCGAACAAAATTGCGTTGCTTGCTAATGAAGAGAACACAATTGGAGCAAACACACCGGTCCTTGAGCTACCGCCCAAGGTTTTACGGCTCATTGCGAATATGCTTGGCTCAATGGCGGAAAAAAAACCCATCTTTTTGATTCCCCAAGGCCATTTACTCACAACGGTTGAGGCGTCGCACTTTTTGAATGTTTCTAGACCGTACCTAACAAAACTATTGAAAGAAAACAAGATCAAATACACGATGGTTGGATCACATAGAAGGGTCGCTTACGAAGACCTAGTGGAGTACAAATCTAAAATGCGCTTGGCTCAGGAAAAGGCCATGCAAGCAATGACCGACCAAGCTCAGGAATTAGGCTTGGGTTATTAAAATATGGCAGGCTCAGCAAAATACACGGCTATTTTGGATGCTAACGTCATGTATCCAGTAAATGTTTTTGACATTCTTGCTCAGTTCAGCATTGAGGGATTGTTCACAGCCAAATGGATTGAAGATATTGACGCAGAGTGGACCATGAACCTCATAGAAAATAGGAGGGACATTCATAAGGATCAAATATACAGAAGACGTGATATGCAAAGACTTGCAATTCCTGACTGGGAGGTTGAGAAAACCAAGTATCAGCCACTTATTGAAGCTCTAGAATTACCTGACGCGAATGATCGGCATGTATTAGCCGCGGCAATTGCAGGTCACGCAGATAGTATCGTAACGTTTAACTTAAAAGATTTTCCCCCTGAAATATTGGATCAATATGACATTGAGGCCATTCATCCAGATGACTTTATTTGTCATCAATTAGATTTGATACCCTACCAAGCATTAACGGCGTTTAAACATATTAGGCAACGGCTTAAAAACCCGCCATTCACTGTACAACAGTTACTGAATAGCTATGAGCGATCTGGTTTGATTGCCACGGTCGTAAAATTGAAAGAAGCTATTGAATTGATTTGATTCTGGTTAATGCAAATAAAGTAGAGATGGGACTTGTCAGATTAGAGGATGAAATAGCTTTGAATGCTTTTTATAGAAAATTTCCCGACGCAAACCTTTCAGAAACCTCCCGAACTAACGAGCAGAGTCAAATTCCCATGCTACTCAAAGATAATTGCGAGACTTCAATGAGTATTTAATTAAATATCTAATTCTTGCAGTGCCACCAATTAACTCCCTTTAAATTTAGACTATATTTCAAAAGATCGCGGACAAGGGAGCCGTTCTTCCAAAAAGCAATGTCTCCTCCCCCTAGCCGTATACAGACCTAACATGATGCAGGCTCCTGCTCTTGAGACATTGTGCAGGTGGGGCCAGTTTGGGTTGGCTTAAAGTCAATCCAGCTGAACCAGTGGTACACAAGGATAAATTAGTCTAAACTTAACGCCCCAACAACACGAGAAGTTAAAAAATGGAACAAGAAATAAACACAAAAACCTTTCGTGCACAGAGAGCTTACCCCTTTACTCCTGCAGAAATCTTTGCGGCCTTTACTGATCCCAATAGACTGGCTAAATGGTGGGGGCCCCATGGATTTTCAAATACTTTTGAGATCTTTGAATTTAAGAATGGTGGAATTTGGAATTTCTTGATGCATGCTCCAAATGGATCAACTTATCCCAATAAATGTATTTTCAAAGACATTCGAAATAACAAAAAATCGTCATCGAACAGGTTGTTCAACCTTATTTCACTCTCACCGTAGATTTGGAGATAGAAGGGCGCAATACTAAATTAATTTGGACTCAACAATTTAATGATGTTAAAGTTGCGGAGGCAATGCGTCATATAGTGGTGAAAGCTAACGAGGAAAATCTTGAGAAGCTCAATTTGAACCTAATCGGTAAGTCATAACAATTCTGTAATCCTATTAATGATAAATCTAGGAATTATTCTGTGTTGATGTATTCCAAAGTCAAGATGGTAATGAAATAAATATGCGTTATATATCCTGTGCCATTCGCAAAAGTTCTGTTGAATTCTGTCTTGGAATCTTAATTCTTGTTTGTGCTCATAACGTATGCGCTCAAACACCACCAGTGAAACCATTTCCAACTCAAGCTATCACATTGATTCTTCCTTATTCACCAGGTGGTAGTGCAGACTTTTTAGCTCGTCCACTGCTGGCTGACTTACAAATGAAACTAGGGCAACCCATCGTCATAGATTACAAGGCTGGAGCGGGAGGAACAATTGCTACAGCAGCCTTAGCTAAATCCAAACCCGATGGATACACGCTACTTATGGTTTTATCTGCGCACGTCATCAATCCATCCCTTTATCAAACGCTACCTTACGATACGCGCAAAGATTTTGCCCCTATAACTTTGCTCGCTCGCCTTCCTCAGTTAATCGTTGTGAGAACTGACTCGCCTTTTAAAACGTTGAGTGAATTAATATCTTTTGCCAAGGCTAATCCAGGGAAATTATCTTTTGGCTCAGCTGGAAACGGTAATACGAGTCATCTTGGTGGTGAAATGCTGCAGGCTCAAGCAGGAATTAAGATGGAGCATATTCCCTATAAAGGGAGCGGACCCGTTGTGGTTGCTCTATTGGGCGGCGAGATAGATTTAATGTTTGATAGCTTTGCAACCTCCTATCCTCAAGTCAAGGCCGGTAAATTTAGAGCACTTGGATTGGCGAGTGTCAGGCGATCACCACTTTTGCCTAATGTACCAACCATTTCAGAATTACTGCCTGATTTTGCTATGGATGGATGGTATGGATTGTTGGCCCCGGCAGGTACGCCTAGGTCAACAATTGAGAAGCTGAATACAGCCTTTAATGAAGTAGTTCGCGATCCAAAAGTAAAGGCTCAGCTCAATGCGAGTGGTTATGAGGTAGTTGGAAGTACCCCGGAGCAGTATGCTAAGACAATTGAGGACGATTTGATCGTATGGTCAAAAATCGTTAGAGATTCTGGAGCTAAGATTCAGTAATCACGTAGGTAAATTAAATGTGATTTTTTGACCAAACTTTAGACATTAATTTTGCCAATGAGTCAAAGTATTTATTTGTTTTTGTAGTGGGAGCCAAATATTTTGTTCTCCGGTCTTCGCCGTGATGAATTAAATCTATCCATCCTTGCTTTCTTAGAATATCAATTTTACGGTGCATCGTTGCAGGTGATCCCATAAAGTCAAGCGCCATAGCTGCAGATACAGTAAGAGACTCCCCTTTGGAGTGATTAACGGTAATCATTTCAAGCAGTTTAATGGATGTAGTATCTAGTTCTTGACCAATTTCTTTTTGAGTGAGGGTCTGTGAGAGTTTGAGAAATTGAATATACGGATTTGCAGACATTTATGAGCTCTTTTGGAATGATAGTTAATTACGAATATCAATTTATAACATTGTAACTACTTAATTCAGGGCTAATCTTCTGAATTTAAGCAGGGCACACCTGAAACCTCCTTTATCTAATTAATTATTGATGTTTATGGCGGATATCTTTTAATGATGTCATGTCTACTTAGGGAATATATCGGTTGTTTTACGGCAATTAGGTTTTAAGATAGTCATGATAATTCTCTCTAAACCTCTCCTTTAGTTCAAAAGATTCAGCGCAAGGATGTGACTTTATGATTAATTTTTTAGTAAATAGTAATTTTGTAGATTCACTCAATTTAATACGCTTTTCAGCGAATGTGAATTCATTGCAAAAATCTCCCGTGAATTTGTTTTATATCAATAAACATCTTTATTTATTGCGTTTTTATTTGAAAAATTTAGTTGCTATTAGTTTTGTTTTTTGTTGTGCTAGCAGTGCAGTTAATGCTCAGACGGTAGCTGCGTCCATTTATCCAAATAAACCTATTCGCCTAATTGTTCCCTTTCCTGCTGGAGGAGGTAATGACGTAGTTGCACGGGTGATCGCTCAAAAATTGTCAGAGCGCCTTGGTCAGCCTATAGTGATTGATAACAAGGCAGGAGCAAATGGAATCGTAGGTATACAGGCGTTGATTTCAGCCCCACCTGATGGTTACACACTCGCTGTCGCCTCAGCAGGGCCAATTGCAGTAAATCCTAGTCTTTATGACAAGTTACCTTACGATCCCCTAAAAGATCTAACCTCCATTACTAACCTTGTTAGTCTGCCGCTTTTGTTAGTTACTCATCCCAGCGTGCCTGCTAAAAATATTAAAGAACTTATTTCATTAGCTAAGGCTAAACCAGGGCAACTTTATTTTTGTTCACCTGGTTCTGGTAATTCCGGTCACTTGGCAGGAGAACTTTTTAATGCAATGGCCGATGTTAAATTGGTTCACGTTCCCTACAAGGGCCAAGGACCCGCGTTGGCTGATTTATTGTCCGGGCAGGTTCAAATGCTTTTTAGTAGCATTCCACCTGTTTTACCCTATATTCATTCTGGACAATTAAATGCTATTGCAATTGGTAACGCTAAACGTATTTCAACCCTACCTGATATTCCAACTATCTCAGAGAGTGGAGTATCTGGATATGAGGCATATTCTTGGGTAGGTTTATTTGGCCCTGCAAATATGCCTAAAGAATTGGTTCACAAAATAAATCGTGAATTTGTGGATGTATTAAAACTCAAAGAGATAGGGGAGAGGTTAAGTCACGAAGGAGCTTTACCCGTAGGTGATTCTGCTGAGGATTTTAGTCTTTATGTTAAAAAAGAAATTGTTAAATGGGGCCTTGTAGTTAAATCTGCAAATATCAAAGCTGATTAAAAAAAGCTTACACGTGAGTTCAAGCATTTTTAGGGAGAAATTTGGAGATCACTACTTTGAGTAAGCTCTGAATTTTGGATGCGCTAATTATTTTTTGGTTTTTCTGGGCTTCAGTCCAGCCATAGCACCAATCACTTCAGCAGTAGATGCGGTATCCTCCATTGCCAATCCTTGTGCCATTGCCGCGGTATAAATAGGCGCACAAGCAGTGAATAAGGGCAGGGGACAATTTACTGACTTGGCCATGTCTCCAATAACTTGCATGTCTTTTTGCCAAACTTCAACTTTCATGGTCGGCGGCGTATAGTTACGATCAAGCATGAAAGGCATTCTCAGCCTCATCACTCCTGTACCTAGGACGGGCGAATTTCCAAAAAGCTTTAGCATCTCTGTCGGGTCAAGTTCCATCTTTCTTGCAAAGGTGACTACTTCAGCGTATGCAACGTTATAAATTGCAACCAAATGATTGGCTGCATATTTCATTTTTGTTCCACTCCCGTATTCACCTACATAAGGGATGTTATCTGTGAATGCTCTAAAAATCGGCTCAGCGCTGGAGAGTGCCTTTTTGGGACCGCTGATGTATATAGTCCACGCACGGTCTTTCATCCGTGCTGCAGTACCACTTATTGGGCAATCCATGACCGTTGCACCGACTTTCGTGAGTGCTGAGTTTGCCTTATCTTTATCTGCGATTGGTAGAGTGCTTGTTTCAAGAATAAGACATGACTTTCCATTGTCCTTTAACGAACTTGTTAATTCGGTTACAACTTTACTTAGTGCATTTGAAGTAGCTAGGGAGATTATGACAACCTGACAATCTTGGCAGATGTCCTTTATCGAATTCGCAGCCATACCGCCTGCTTTTTTATGACGTTTCATTGCAATATCGTCAATGTCAAACCCCATCACATCGTAGCCACGGTGAATCAAAGTTTGCGCCATGATGCCGCCCATAATTCCTAATCCAATAATACCAATCGTTGGCAATTTCTTGGACTTTGAGGTATTTTGGTTTTGAATTGCTATTTTTTTTGAAATATTTTTTTTCACCATAATGATTTTTAATCTCCGTTTTTTTTTGATCAGTCGTTTGCGTTAAAAAGGAAGTTGGCTAACTATTAGGTTTTGATTGGGAGGATAAATTAGCAACATACCTAGAAAGTGAAGGACCTATTAAAAGTGTCATCAAGAAACGCATGATCTGAAGCGCCATAACAAATGCAATATCAACGTTTGTAGAGGCTGCAATGATAGCCGCCGAGTCAACCCCGCCGGGGCTGGTCCCTAAATAGGCGCTTAGCGGATCTGCATTTAAGAAATGAAAAAGTCCAATTGCTAGACCCATGCAAAATAGGATCAACAACAAAATTGAAAAAACAGTTTGAGGCAATGCTTTTGCAGCAACAATTAATACCTCTCTCGTGAACCGAAGGCCAACATTCCATCCTATGAGTGTAAAAGCAACTGCGAGAAGCCACAACGGTAGTTCAAGTTGTACATATCCCTCTAGCTGAATAAAACCACCCAGTATCAAAGAAAGTAAAAGTACCCCACCCGAAAATCGAGGAATAAGGTGCGCTAGCAGGCTAAAACAGATAACGCCTATGCTGACTGCTAAAGCAAGTGCATGAACGGGCGCAAACCATATGACTGAATGAATTGCAGAGCTAGGGACATGGGCCCAAAATCTTGCAACGAGTGATGCCGTAACTGTTACTAACAGAACGCGTAAATACTGCATGAAAGCAACTAACCTGGGATCTGCTCCATAATCCTCAGCCATCACTACCATGACAGAAGCTGCACCTGGTAAAAGTCCCCAAATAGCAGTAGTGCCTGGCAATATTCCTATTTTGCCAATTCCCCATCCAAGTGCAACACTGGCAACCAAGGTTGATGAGACTGCGCAGATCAGAACGGGCCACTGTGCAATGAAAATATTTAAGATATCTTGATTCACAGAGCGGGCAATTAAACAACCTATTACGGCCTGCGATATCTGCATGGATACTTTGGGAAGTCTTATCACGCCACCCAAGCTTTCTGTGATGATGCCTGCAAACATTGGACCTAACAAAAGAGCCGCAGGCAGGGCGAGCCATTCACAAAAAGCGGTGCAAATTAGCGTAATGATTAAGAGTGAGGCCCACTGCATTTGCTTTGGGAACTTCGATAAATTAACCGCTGTTTTGGGGGCTGAGGGGCTAGAAATAAAGGGCGGCATAAACAGCTACAGTGAGGATCTATGTGATTCGTTACAAAGGTTTAGTGTACTTTTTCGCAGCTTACACCGGGAATTCCCTAGTTTGGTGTTTGAGGAGCTTATTAGGCCTTGGTTCGTTTACTACATTTTCACAGTGGTTGAAAGGGGCGCTGTTTTGATTCTCTCAAAGTATGAGCTCCGCAGATGTACACACTACTTAAGGTCAGGGTGGTAAACTTTGTTCATGCTGAGGTTCTGAGTGATTCCCAGTTTACCCTTCTAAGCTTTCCCTTTCCCATTTGATTGAATTATGAAAGATATAACGAATGACCTACGCTAATACACAGTTATTAATTGATGGCCAGTGGTGTGATGCTAAAAGCGGTAAAACATTGGCTGTACTTAACCCCGCCACTGCTCAAGAAATTGGACGAGTTGCATTTGCGGGTAAGGAGGATCTGGACCGCGCTTTAACTGCGGCGCAAAAAGGATTTGATGCGTGGCGCAAAGTGCCTGCATTTGAGCGGTGCAAGATCATGCGTCAAGCTGCCGCTCTTTTAAGAGAGCGTGCTGCAACAATAGCTGCGTTAATGTCCCAAGAGCAAGGTAAACCCTTGGCTGAGGCTAAAGCAGAGATTGCAATGGCAAGCGATATTATTGAGTGGTTTGCAGAAGAGGGCAAGCGAGTTTATGGTCGAATTGTTCCTGCGCGAAACTTGGCCGCTCAGCAAATGGTTCTTAAGGACCCTGTTGGACCTGTTGCTGCCTTTACGCCATGGAATTTTCCTATCAACCAAGTCGTTCGCAAGCTCAGCGCCGCTTTAGCTACGGGATGCTCCATCATAGTTAAGGCGCCTGAGGAAACGCCAGCATCGCCTGCAGGGCTTTTGAACGCTTTTATTGATGCCGGTATTCCCCCCGGAGTCATAGGCTTGGTCTACGGGGATCCAGCTGAGATTTCAAGTTATCTAATTCCACATCCTATCATTCGCAAAATAACTTTCACCGGTTCAACTCCTGTTGGCAAGCAATTGGCAGCAATGGCGGGCCAGCACATGAAACGTGCAACCATGGAGTTGGGGGGACATGCACCTGTGATAGTTTGCGAGGATGCTGATGTGGAATTGGCCGCAAAAGCTGCCGGTGCTGCTAAATTTCGCAATGCAGGGCAAGTTTGTATTTCTCCAACTCGCTTCCTAGTACATTCAAGTTTAAAGAAATCCTTTGTTGAAGCTATGGTGAAACAAGCGACAGCTTTAAAAATTGGAAATGGCCTTGTAGATGGTACAACAATGGGTCCCTTAGCTAACTCACGTCGGTTAGCAGCTATGAATGAGTTCACCAAAGATGCTGTGAGCAAGGGTGCTAAGGTTTGCGCGGGTGGTGAGCGGATAGGGGAGACGGGGAATTTCTTTGCTCCGACTATTTTGTCTGATGTTCCCTTAGATGCAAAAGTATTTAATGAAGAGCCCTTTGGTCCAATGGCAGCCATTCGAACCTTTGAGACAATGGATGAAGTAATTGTTGAGTCAAACAGATTGCCATTTGGACTTGCAAGTTATGCATTTACGAAGTCCCTAAAGAATGCACATTTATTAGCCCAGCAACTGCAAGTGGGTATGCTGTGGATTAATCAGCCAGCGGTTGCTTGGCCAGAGATGCCTTTTGGCGGCGTTAAGGACTCTGGTTACGGATCTGAGGGAGGGTTTGAGGCGCTTGAGGCTTATCTTAATACGAAGTCTGTCTCCATCATTTGCGCTTAAAAAATATTTGTTAGCACACAAGAAAATGGGGGGGCTTTTAAGCCCCCCCATTCTTTTATGAAATTGATTTCGATAGCCTAGTGTTATTTAGCAACAAGGTCAGGGCGGGTAAGGCCTTTAATCATATCTTTGACCTCATCAAGTTCCTCCTTAATGGCATGAAACTCTTCGTTAATTTGCAATAGTAAACGTTGTTCCTCTAGGTGCCTTTGTGCTTCATCTTGGACACGTTTCTCTTCCTCCTTATCTGCAGCGCTGTGTGCACTGAAGGAATCCACAATCGCGGCCACAAATAGGTTTACGACTACGAAAGTTGCGATCATAATGAAGATAACAAAGAAAATCCAAGAATTTGGGAATTTCTCCATAACGGGTCTTGCGATGCCGTCTGACCAACTCTCTAATGTCATGACTTGGAAAAGGGTAAAGAAGCTAGATCCTAAATTACCAAAGAATTCTGGGAATTCTCTACCAAATAAATTTGTTGTAACTACGGCTGAAACGTAGAAAACGATCAACATTAAGCCCATAACAGAGCCCAAACTAGCCAATGATCCCAAAAGTCCTCGCACTACTTTGC
This sequence comes from uncultured Burkholderiales bacterium, assembly GCA_903896615.1. GTDB lineage: Bacteria > Pseudomonadota > Gammaproteobacteria > Burkholderiales > Burkholderiaceae_C > Limnohabitans. Next base: position 58,353 of record CAITYM010000014.1, on the reverse strand, counting down.
GCATGCTGTCAACTTTGTTGATAAGCCTTAGTACACGAAGTACACGCAATGAACGCAACACAGCCAAAGACTCGGAAGCTGGGATAAGTGCGATTGCGATAACAATAAAATCGAATAGACACCAGGGGTCCTTGAAGAAACTTAAACCGCGAGCCATCATCAGGAGTGTCAACTCAAGAATAAATATTCCCAAAATAGTGTGATCGAGTATGTGCAATTGCTCACCCATTTCACCCATTATCCAGGGACTTGTTTCCATGCCAAGCAAGATTGCATTGACGAAAATAAGTACAACAATGCCATGCTGTAAAAAGGGCTTTGCAAGGACGTGCTCGATTTTTAGCTGCCAATTGGCTTGTTTTTTTGTGGTTTCTTCATTCATTACAAAAATCGGTGGTAAGGTTGATGCAAGGGCAATATGATATCGAAATATCTACTCATTTAGACAGAGGGAGCATCATTTTTTATCGCATATTAAAACTTCTACTAATTTATTGCCTACCTTGATTGGTACACATCAACTGTAAAGCGGTGATAAATCGCAATTTGAACTGATTGCACTTAGATTCGATAACACCTAAGTGTTAGAGTTACATGAAGTGGTTAGTGAGTTTTTCTCACGAAGAGGTTGATTTTTATGGGAAAAATGTTTTGTGTTATTAGAACACTCACGGGATTCCGTGCTTTAAATTCAGATCATCCCAAAGCTGCTTCTGGCTAATTTTCTAGCTAGCCATTTTTATATGGGAACATAGCCGCAATTGGAATGGGACTGAGGCGACAAATGAAACAGAAAAAACCGCAATAACCTAAACCCTGTTACGATTTTATTTACTGGGATGTTATGAGAAAGTCCCTGGACAATTTCAGGATAGGCGAACCTTGTAATACAAAAAGTGTAAACTACGCTTGGGGTTCAAAAAAGAAATTGGGCGCGCAGCGAACTAAGGTCATACAAGGTAAATTTGATTCGCGATCGCTGCAAAAGGATATTAACTTCTTAGAAGATGTATTGTTTGACTTCAGTTGATTAATTGAATCAATTATGAAGTTGGTGCATAGATAAATGCCTAATGCATCTTTACTTTTAGGAAGTTTGGTGCCCAGGAAGGGACTCGAACCCCCACGATGTTACTCGCTAGTACCTGAAACTAGTGCGTCTACCAATTCCGCCACCTGGGCAGTTCAGGAAAAGAGGGTGATTCTATCAAAAACTTTGCACACTCCAACGTAGGCTTGTTGGAAGAAATTTCTGGAACCGTTCAGGGACATCGAGACGGCCACGGCTTTTTGATGAGGGATGACGGTCAAGCCGACATATATTTGCCTCCAAATGAGATGCGTGCAGTACTTCACAAGGATCATATTAAAGTCCGAATTACTCGTTTGGATAAGAAAGGACGCCCTGAGGGAAGAGTTCTAGAAATTATTGAAAGACCCAAGCACCCCATTATCGGGCGCCTGCTCCAAGAAGGGGGCGTTTGGTTGGTCGCACCTGAGGACAAAAGGTACGGACAAGATGTTCTCATACCCAAAGGTGCAACTGGGCAAGCAAAGCCAGGGGAGGTTGTAGTTACTGAGTTGACAGAGACTCCTAGTTTGTTCGGACAACCAGTTGGACGAGTAGTTGAAGTGCTTGGGGAAGTTGATGATCCTGGTATGGAAATTGAGATTGCAGTTAGAAAGTATTCCGTACCCCACGAATTTTCACAAGCTTGTTTGAACCTTGCTAAATCCTTGCCCGAGAAAGTTAGAACTACAGACCGAGTTAATCGAGTGGACTTAACTGACATACCACTTGTCACCATTGACGGGGAGGATGCTCGAGATTTTGATGACGCTGTCTACTGCACACCTGCTAAGGTTGGGAGAACTAAGGGGTGGCGACTTTTGGTGGCCATTGCAGATGTAAGTCACTACGTTGAAACGGGCAGTGCTATTGATGTAGATGCTTATGATCGCGCAACAAGTGTTTACTTTCCTAGGCGCGTCATTCCAATGTTGCCCGAGAAGCTATCCAACGAACTTTGTTCCTTGAAACCCGATGTTGAGCGCTTGTGTATGGTCTGCGATATGCTTATTACGGGCGAGGGGAAAATTCACGCTTATCAGTTTTATCCTGCAATTATGTTTAGTCATGCGCGCATGACCTATACAGAGGTGGCCGCTATTCTCAGTAACACGCGTGGACCAGAAGCCCTGAAGCGAAAGGCGCTAATTCCGGAATTGATGAATTTGTATGATGTTTATCGAGCCCTTCTCAAAGAGCGTCAGACCAGGGGTGCTATTGATTTTGAGAGTGTTGAGACGCAAATAATATGTGATGATTCGGGACGTATTGAAAAAATTGTTCCCCGAGAACGAACTGAGGCCCACAAACTTATTGAGGAGGCCATGTTAGCGGCGAATGTTTGTAGTGCTGAATTTATATTGCAAGGCAAGCAACCCGCTCTCTACAGAGTTCATGAGGGACCTACGCCAGAAAAAAGAGAAACCCTTAAAGCTTACTTGCGAGCAATTGGCGTTCAAGCAAGCCTTAGTGAGGATCCAGCACCGAAAGAGTTTCAAGCCATTGCATTAGCAACAAAAGAGAGGCCCGATTCACAGCAAATACATTCGATGCTCTTGCGCTCTATGCAACAGGCGATCTACACTCCATTTAATAGCGGTCATTTTGGTTTGGCCTACGAAGGGTATACCCATTTCACAAGTCCCATTCGGCGATACCCAGATTTGTTAGTTCACAGGGTCATCAAAGCCAAGTTGCTTGGTAAGACTTACGCTTTGCCAAAACTTCCCTTGCCAGGGGAGGCGCACGCAAAATTAGCACGACGTTTGGCGATGAACAATGCCAAGCAAAAGAATCCTTCAAAGGTGCAAAAAAAATCAGGCCCTGAAATGCAGGCCTGGGAAGCAGCTGGGTTGCACTGCAGTGCAAATGAACGACGTGCAGATGAGGCTAGTCGCGACGTAGAGGCGTGGCTTAAATGTAAATATATGCGTGAACATCTGGGTGAGGAGTTTGGCGGTGTCGTCACTTCTGTTGCTGGATTTGGTGTATTCGTTACTTTGGATCAGATGTATGTTGAAGGATTAATTCATATCACTGAATTAGGAGCTGAGTATTACAATTTTGATGAGGTGCGCCAAGAATTACGAGGTGAGCGTACTGGAATACGTTACGCAATTGGAACAAAGGTCAGAGTCCAGGTATCCAGAGTTGATTTGGATGGAAGAAAAATCGACTTCAGGTTAATTAATTCTGATCTAGAGCGTTTTGGAGGACTCGGTCTAGCCAATGGAGTTGGCAAGGGCGGTGCAGGAACTAAAACCTCGGCTAAATCAGCTTCTAAATCATCAGGAAAGAGTTCCGCTAGAGCGAGTACATCGCAGTCCTATCCCGCTCTAAAAGATACGTTGGAACTTAAATCAAGAGCCAAAAAAGCCAAGTCGAAATCTAAAACAGCTAAAGATGTAAATAAGGCGGCTCTTGGAGCTGGCACTGCAAGGGTCAAGAAATCTGCAGCCAAAGATGAAGCTAATAAGAGCGGCTTAAACCAAGTTTTGCAAACTGCAGTAACTTTAAAAGCAGCAGCTAAGAAAAAGAAGGGTCGAAAGCCTTTTAGAATGAATTAGTTCCAAACTGATTTTATTCACCAGTCGGTACCCTTTAATTAGAAATTCGAAAACATACAGGGAGAAAATTCGTGAGTCAAGCATCAAAAATCGCAATCGTAACAGGAGCTGGATCTGGCGTGGGTAAAGCAGCCGCTCTTGCACTCATGAAGGCTGGATACAAGGTTGCTTTGGTTGGAAGGCGTGTTGAGATGTTGCAAGAGGTGTTTGATTTAGCTCCTAAGGGACAAGCAATGATGGTCCCTACAGACGTTGCAGATCCCGTTGCAGTTAAATCGCTTTTTGATAAAACAGTGAAGGAGTGGGGGCGTATTGATTTATTGTTCAATAACGCCGGAGTTGGTGCACCAGCTATACCGCTTGAGGAGCTCACGGTTGAGCAATGGACTAATGTAGTAAACATCAACCTAAACGGTATGTTTTTTTGTTTGCAACAAGCATTTAGAGTGATGAAGGATCAAAAACCAATGGGGGGTCGAATAATCAATAACGGCTCTATTTCTGCTCATGCGCCTCGTCCTAATTCAATAGCTTATACGGCCACTAAGCACGCCGTGACAGGTTTGACCAAGACGGCATCGCTTGATGGTCGTAAATACGATATTGCCGTAGGACAAATTGATATTGGCAATGCCGCTACCCCTATGGCGCAACGCATGGCCTCTGGAGTGCCACAGGCTAATGGCCAAATAGTTGCAGAGCCCTTAATGAACGTTGATTTTGTTGGGCAGTCAATTGTTTACATGGACAGTTTGCCACTAGAAGCAAATGTGCTGTTTCATACAATAATGGCAAATAAAATGCCATTTGTTGGCCGCGGCTAATCAAGAAAAAGCAGCAATAATTTTTTCTTACAGCTAGAAGAAGTGACCCTAACCAACAACTTTAGATTGAAATTCTGGGGTAGCTGACTCGGTTTGCTAGTAATTCAGCATCAAAACTTTCTTTCGCTCCCCAGTCCTGTGCGGTGCGCCCGTGTAGGTATACTGCTTCGCAAGCACTTGTCCATGTATCTCCTTGCTGGGCCAGCAAGGAGCCTATCATTCCAGCGAGTACGTCACCAGTCCCCGCAGTGGCTAACAAAGCGCAACCTGTTGGATTGACCCTTATACGAGGTGGTATGACTCGTTGATCGAACTCCTCATTGACTGAACTTTCTTTGATTTGCTTTTTACCCCTGTATTGTGCGACTACGCTTCCAGAACCTTTTAAAACCACCGTGCAGCGGTAATGCTCAGCAAGTCTATGGGCACATTGGATTCGGTCTGCTTGAATCTCACTTACGGTGATACCCAGTAATCTCGCCGCCTCTAAGGGGTGAGGCGTTAGCACGGTGTGCATTGAGGAGGCTTCTCTGGAGATGAGTAAGTCCTTGAATGTTTGATTCTGTGCAACGGCGTTCAGTGCATCTGCATCTAGCACTAAGTTGAGGGAAGTGCAAAGTATGTGTTCTAAGTATTTAGCTATTTCTTTTCCGCCGCCACAACCACATACCGTAGTTGCTGAAGGCAATCCAAGTTTGGGTAAGTCTTTAGGAAAACGAGTCATCAGCGCAGGGCTCAGTTGGTAGGGACTAGGCCCCTCATCTAGTAAGCATAAAAATACTCGACCAGCCCCCATGTGAAGTGCACCAGTGCTCGCTAATACTGCCGCGCCTTGCATACCTTTGGCGCCTCCTATAACGATAACGTCTGAGAATGTCCCCTTGTGAGAGTTGTGGAGGCGAGGAATTAGAGGTGGCTCGGCGTTGAGATGCACTGAGTAGTCTAGTTTTTCCGGATCATGCGCCAGATCAGTTGGCGAGTGGTTGTGGGCTAGGGAGTCAAACCAAATCTCGCCAGCGAAATCTTTTCCCATTCCAGTAAATAGGCCGGGTTTTAGGCCTAAGAATGTGAGAGTGAAACGCTTTTGATTCATATTTAAATTTGGGTGAATTAATTGCTGTTTAGACCCTGAGGTAAATGCACTCATTTGACCCGTATCTGAATAAAGACCAGATGGAGTGTCCACACAAAGCACCGGGGATTCAGAGGTGTTCATAAGGCTTAACCAATTGGCCATAGTGCCAGTTATAGGCCTAGGATTTTCTTGATCTAATCCAATCCCAAGTAAGGCGTCAATTGCAAAATCCCACTGCTTTGGAGGTTCCCTGTGTAACTCGATACCCATTCTTATTGCCAATTGCAACGCACTTGTTCTGTCATTTGTGGATCCAAATTTATCTGAATTCAGGTCAGTGAGGTGGTCAATATCTTTGCCTAACACGCTCACGTAAGTTTTCTTGCCAAGCTTTTGCAACTCTACCGCGGCTACCAAACCATCTCCACCATTGTTACCAGGACCACAAGCAATCCATATATTCTTTGAATTTGGTGCAAGCGCTAAACAAAGTTTGGCAAGACTCTTTCCTGCTGACTCCATGAGCGTTGGCTGAAGCTTTTGATGTTTCGGTGTGTTAAATAGGGATAGATCGGTTTGAGTGCTTAGACCATTTATCTGTGCCAAGCGTTCTTTTGCATATGAGGACTCTAAGGATCTAATTTGAGTGGTGCTCAACAAAGGCCGTAAGCTGTAAGGCTCCGCGATCCGTGTTATCTCATTGGCGATGGAGGGTGGAGTTATGCTTTGCATGACCCCAAGTGTAGTTCTATTGAACTGCAGTTAAGCAGGTTAAAAGCACAGCCAAGCGTGAATATAGCGCCATTAACTTATATCGCTATCAAGAAAATCAATCTAATCTAGACATTCCAAAACCAATGAGATTCGTACCTGGAAGTCGTCCGTCAATTAAATTGGATAAGGCCCTTGCAGCGCCGCAACTGAGTGTCCAACCGCTTGATCCATGCCCAATATTTAGCCAAACCCCTGGCACTTTGCACGCTCCGATCAGGGGTATGCCCTCAGGTAACATTGCTCTGGCACCTTTCCATTCTTGAACGCTCTCTGAGGTTCTCGCAGCACCTGGGAACCAGTCATTCAACACTTTGTATAAGGTACTAAATGCACCGCTGACATGTTTCTTGGGCGAGCCACCGATTTGCGCAATACCTGAGACCCTAATTCGTTGGCCAATACGGCTGATGGTGACTTTGTGCCGGTCATCCAAAATACCGCTCAACGGAGCGTCAATCGCCTCACGTACTGCTGCTGAAAGTGTATAGCCGTATATAGGAAGCATGGGAACCTTGATGCCAATGGGGGACAACAATTCTGCGCTTCTCACGCCTGCGCAAATGACAACTGCATCAAATTTTGTTTGACCCGTTTGGGTTGTAATTAGGGTAGGTTGAGCTGGGGTTAGAGGGCTCACGTTCGAGTTAAATTCAAACCGGACTCCCAGTTTCTCGCATTCATCTTTGAGCATAAGCGCAAATTGTCTGCAATTTGCGACCTCATCTTCTGGGAAATACAGGCCCCCATTTAGCTGTGTTTCAAGGTTGAGCGCTGGCTCTAATATGCGGGCTTTTTCCGCAGATATTTCGAGAAAGGGAACTCCCATTTCTCTGTAAGTCTGCAAAACGCGCTGAGCATTTTTTTGCTCTTCAGGACTTCTGTACAAGACCATAAAACCTTTAGAGTTCTCATATTCAAGGCTTAGGCGACGTGTAATATCTTTAAATACCTCATTGCTAAATGAGGCAAGGTTATGAAGTTGAGAGCGGTGCACCAGGTAACTGTCCATTTTGCAAGCAGCTCGCCATTTAGAAATCCAAGCTACTTCCTTGGCGCCTAGGCCCCCAATGCGAACGGGTGAATGCTCTCTTAAGAGTTTACCCAACAGCGTCTTAGGTAGTCCAGGGGCAACCCAAGGCGTAACGAATCCGGGCGAGAAAATGCAACCATTTGCAAAGCTTGCCTCCTCAGCTCCAGCCGAGTTTTGCTCAAAAACAGTCACCGAATTTCCCATGGAAGCTAATTCAAAGGCGGTGGTGATTCCTACAATTCCGGCCCCGATAACAGCAATTTTTTTCATAAGCTACACAAAAGGGGTTAATTAATAAGTGTTAAGAATGAAGTGGGATATATGTTACAATCTCAAGGTTCAGGATTTTGGGTAAATCAAATTTATTTTTGATTTGCCTAATTGTTAAAGTGGGTTGCGGATCTCCACAATTGGCTTTAATTATCTGAATAAATCGCAAACCAATCCCAACAAGGTGTTGAATTAGTTAGGTTATTGATCTTAACTGATTTGATGACGGATTGGATTTTAGAATCAACCTTTGGAGAAAATTATGTCAGTTACTATGCGTGAAATGTTAGAGGCGGGAGTGCATTTTGGACACCAGACCCGTTTTTGGAATCCCAAGATGGCTCCTTACATCTTTGGTCACCGCAACAAAATTCATATTGTTAACCTTGAAAAAACATTGCCTTTGTTTCAAGAGGCGATCAAGTTTGCAAAGCAATTGTCTGCAAATCGTGGCACCATTTTGATGGTTGGAACTAAGCGTCAAGCCAGAGAATTGATTGCCACAGAGGCGAAACGCGCCGGAGTGCCGTTTGTAAACCAGCGTTGGTTAGGCGGTATGTTGACCAACTTTAAAACAGTAAAAACATCTATCAAGCGTCTAAAAGAAATGAAAGCCCAGCAAGAAGCTGGACTTGACGCAATGTCTAAGAAAGAGCAACTCACTTTCACTCGTGAAATTGAAAAGCTTGAGAAGGATATTGGTGGCATTCAAGATATGGCAACACTTCCTGACGCAATTTTTGTGATCGACGTTGGGTATCACAAAATTGCAATTGCCGAGGCCAAAAAACTTGGCATCCCTTTGATCGGAGTCGTGGACACTAACCACTCTCCTGAAGGCATTGATTACATTATTCCAGGTAACGATGACTCCTCTAAGGCGGTCACTCTTTATGCTCGTGGTATTGCTGATGCAATCCTTGAGGGGCGTGCTAACGCAGTTAATGATGTGGTTAAAGCAGTGCAGGCCGAAGGAAGTGACGAATTCGTTGAGGTTGAAGGCGCAACTGCTGCTTAACAACTCTCAAGCGTACCCAAAGGGGCTTCGGGCCCCTTTTTTACAACTACTGAATTGAATATTGGAGAAATAGATATGGCAGCAATTACTGCAAGCATGGTCGCTGAGTTAAGAGCAAAAACAGATGCTCCCATGATGGAATGCAAAAAAGCTTTGACAGAGGCTGATGGGGATATGGCGAAAGCAGAAGAGTTACTGCGCGTAAAGCTCGGTAGCAAGGCGGGTAAAGCGGCTGCTCGAATTACTTCTGAGGGGGTTGTTGCTCAATTTATTGAAGGCGGTAAAACGGCTGCTTTGATTGAAGTTAACTGCGAGACTGATTTCGTAACTAAAAATGATAGTTTTTTGGCAATTGCTAATGCTGCAGCTAAACTTGTTGCTCAACATAACCCCGTAAGCGTTGAGGCATTAGGCGCCTTGCCTTATGAGCAAGACGGTTTTGGTCCAACCTTAGAGGATGTTCGTAAGGGTTTGATTGGTAAGATCGGCGAAAACATGAGCTTTAGACGCTTCAAACGTATCTCAGGTCAGCACTCTGTCGCTTCATATTTGCACGGCACCCGTATTGGCGTTTTAGTTGAGTATGAGGGGCAAGAGACTGCTGCGCGTGACACTGCGATGCACGTTGCCGCAATGAAGCCTGTATCACTTACAAGTGCAGATGTACCCGAGGAATTCATCGCCCGCGAGCGCTCTGTTGCTACTGCTAAGGCTGCTGAATCTGGAAAACCCCCTGAGATAGCGGCAAAGATGATCGAGGGCTCAGTACAAAAGTATTTGAAGGAAGTCTCTTTGTTTGATCAGCCCTTTGTTAAAAACGATAAACAAACTGTTGAGCAGATGTTGAAATCTGTACAAACCAAAGTTCATTCATTCACTCTATACGTCGTGGGAGAGGGTATTGAGAAGAAGGTCGATGACTTCGCCGCTGAAGTGGCGGCTCAAGTAGCTGCTGCTAAACACTCAGCTTAAGCAACAAAATGGAGACTTCGGTCTCCTTTTTTTTGAAATCTATTCATTCGCGTTACACTTCACAAAGCATCAGGAGAAAATTCAATGACAACAAGCGCCCCACATAAAGCTCCAGCTCATAAGCGTATTTTGCTTAAGCTCTCTGGTGAGGCTTTAATGGGGGATGATTCATTTGGAATCAATAGGGATACTATCGTCAGAGTTGTCGATGAGGTTGCTGAAATCATTCACTTGGGCGTAGAAGTCGCTGTTGTGATTGGTGGGGGCAATATCTTTAGAGGTGTAGCTGGTGGCTCTGTGGGTATGGACCGCGCTACAGCTGACTATATGGGTATGTTGGCAACGGTGATGAATGCCTTGGCTTTGGCTGACACAATGAACAAGGCGGGTCTTACTGCACGTGTGATGTCAGCGATTGGTATCGAACAAGTGGTGGAGCCCTATGTAAGGCCCAAAGCACTGCAGTATTTGGAAGAGGGGAAAGTGGTTATATTTGCGGCTGGAACTGGAAATCCATTTTTCACAACAGACACCGCTGCAGCACTTCGCGGAGCAGAGATTGGTGCTGAGCTGGTACTAAAGGCTACCAAAGTGGACGGCGTATACACGGCAGACCCTAAGAAAGATCCTAAAGCGACTCGGTACGACAAGTTAACCTTTGATGAAGCGATTGCAAACAATTTAGGCATTATGGATGCCACTGCTTTTGCCTTATGCAGAGATCAAAAACTTCCAATTAAAGTATTCTCTATTTTTAAAAGTGGAGCGCTTAAAAGAGTAGTAATGGGTGAAAATGAAGGCACTTTGGTTCACGCTTAAAAAGCTCAACGACATACGTCAAAACTCCAATTTACGTATTTCTAGGGGGCGGCTCATTCAAGCGATAATACAGGCCTGCTTGGTGGACGGTTTTAGAATATAAAGAGCTTCACTCACCTGCACGGAGAAGTAATTTAATTAATGATGATTGGGGACGTCGCCCCCCGCATGAGGAGATTAACATGACTATTGCAGATATTAAAAAGACGACCGAGACCAAGATGGCGCAATCCATAGAGGCTTTTCGTCAAAACTTAGCTAAAGTTCGAACGGGGCGGGCAACGCCTACTTTGCTAGATTCTGTGATGGTGGATTATTATGACAATATGACACCGCTAAGCCAAGTTGCCAATGTGTCTGTCCTAGATTCGAGAACACTCTCTGTTCAGCCTTGGGAAAAGGGGATGGGCCCTAAGATAGAAAAAGCTATCCGAGAAAGTGATTTGGGTTTAAATCCATCAACGATGGGTGATTTAATTAGGGTTCCCCTGCCGGCAATGTCTGAAGAGCGGCGAAAAGAGATGACTAAGATTGTCAAAAATGAAGGTGAAAATGCCAAGATTGCAATTCGCAACCTTCGTCGAGATGCCAATGAAATGGTCAAAAAACTAGTGAAAGATAAGTTGGCTTCTGAAGATGATCAAAAGCGGGCAGAGGCTGAGACTCAAAAGACTACAGATAAGAACATTGCAGAAGTTGACAAAATGGTAGTCGCCAAAGAGCAAGAGTTAATGGCAGTTTAGTCATACACATTTAATTCAGGCACCTTAACTTTAATTTTTTAACGTGATCTCCCTTGTTCCAATAGCCAGAATTATCATTCAGTACTTACTGGAACTCGGGTGCTGTAAATTCCTTACCCCTGAATCTTTTCGAACTCAGTCTTATGCTTAAGCAACGAGTCATTACCGCAGTTGCTTTGTTGATTCTGTTGGTGCCAGCTTTAACTGCGACTAACCCGCAGGCGTTAGCTATTTTGACTTTAATCCTCTGCACTTTAGGTGCGTGGGAGTGGGGGCGCCTCAATAATTTAAATTTCCCCTATTCATGTTGTTTGGGTGTTCTTTGTGGTTTGATCTGTGTTTCTTGCTGGTATTTAAAAGTATTAGATTTAACTAATTATTATTTTTGGTTATTTTGTAGTGTTGCCTGGGTTTTAATTGGTGCTTTGCTTTTGCGGGTTGGAGCTGAGGGGTGGTTAAAAGTTTATCGGCCGCTCAGAGTTTTAGGCGGGATTTGGGCGCTTTGCGCAACTTGGTTGGCAATCAATCAAGCCAAGGCCATGAGTGTCAATTTTCTATTATCAGTTTTAGTTTTGGTTTGGGTCGCGGATATAGGGGCTTATTTCTTTGGGCGGGCTTTTGGGCGCAGGAAATTAGCACCCAGCATTAGTCCGGGAAAGAGCTGGGAGGGAGTTTGGGGTGGTTTATTGGCTGTGTTTGCTCTCTCCACAATTTGGACTTGGGTTGATGGTTACAGACTAGAGACCTATTCAGACGTTACGAACCTTTTGTCTCTGAATATCCAGGGTGTAAGTTTCTTTACGATTCTTGCAAACAAAGGCATTTTGATTCAAATTAGCGGACTCATATTTATGGTGGCAATGAGCGTCACTGGCGATTTGGTTGAGTCACTGGTAAAGCGCAGCATAGGCGCTAAAGACAGCAGTCGACTTTTGCCGGGGCACGGAGGTATATTAGACCGCATCGACGCTTTATTACCCACCTTGCCAATTGCGATGTTTTGGAGTTTGATGTGATGTCCTTAGTCACTGAAGCTACTGCAGACAACGTAGGTAACGCACCACAGCTCCGTTCTCAAGTTAAACGTCAAGTACTGACCATCCTAGGTTCAACAGGTTCTATTGGTACAAGCACTTTAGATGTTGTTGCAAGGCATCCAGATCTTTTCAGTGTTTTTGCATTAACGGGTGCGAAAAAAGTTGAATTAATGTTTGAGCAGTGTGTGCGTTTCAAGCCGACCTATGCCCTCATGGTGGAGGATGCGGCGGCGAGTCGCTTAGAAAATTTAATTAAGGCTACCGATTTAAACACTCAAGTGCTTAGGGGTTCAAAGGGACTAGATGATTTGGCGGCGCATCCAAGCGTTGACACGGTGATGGCGGCCATTGTTGGTGCTGCTGGTCTGTCCTCTTGTTTAGCCGCCGCACGCTCAGGCAAGAGATTGTTACTTGCAAATAAGGAGGCCTTGGTGGTGGGGGGGGAACTATTTCTGTCCCAAGTTCGCACTGGAGGAGCAAAACTGCTTCCCATTGATAGCGAGCACTCCGCTATTTTTCAGTCCCTACCTGAGGATCCTACAACTTGGAATTCACAGATCCAGAAAATCATTTTGACTGCCTCTGGCGGTCCTTTTAGAAACAGAGACCCTAACTCACTACATTCTGTGACTCCCCTTGAAGCCTGTCGCCATCCCAATTGGGTCATGGGCCAAAAAATAACTGTTGACTCAGCGACAATGATGAATAAATGTTTAGAAGTTATTGAGGCGCATTATTTGTTTGGTTTAGCGCCTTCAAAAATTGAGGTTGTCATTCATCCTCAAAGCATTATTCACTCTATGGTCGAATACAAAGATACTTCTGTCGTTGCGCAGTTAGGAACGCCGGATATGCGTGTCCCTATTGCATTTGGTCTAGGTTGGCCAAACCGGATTGAATCTGGTGCTAAAGCGCTAACGCTCCAAAGCACCCCGCCTATGACTTTCGAGGATTTCGATTCATTGGAGCACCGTGCGCGCTTTCCGGGACTATTGTTGGCTTGGCAAGTATTGGGTGCCAGGCCTGGCATGACTGGGGTATTAAATGCTGCAAATGAGGTGGCTGTACACGCATTTTTGGCGGGCAAAATCGGATTCACCCAAATTCACGAGGTGAATTTAAGAACTCTTGATCAGTATGAGCCCTTAGTGCCTCATTCGTTAGAAGATCTGCTAGAGCTAGATGCCCGCGCAAGGGCAACAGCAGAGCAAGTCATACGCGCTCTTGACTAATTAGAAGGCTTGGATGACCATACTCTATTTTTTGATAATGCTCAGTGCAATAGTGGTTGTTCATGAATATGGACACTACAAGGTCGCTGTGCTTTGCGGGGTGAAGGTTTTAAAGTTTTCTGTGGGTTTTGGTAAACCACTTATTGCTTGGCAATTACATCCATTTAAGCGTGTGAAGCTTGAGCAAATTAAGGCTGATGCGGGGAGTGAGATTAATTCCGGCTCTGGTCCTGCTCTAAATCTATCTAGTCCTCAATTTAAGTCACTAGCCCCCGATCCTTCAAAGACAATTTTCCTCCTCTCCTCAATTCCATTGGGGGGGTACGTGCAAATGTTAGATGAGCGAGAGGGTGGTGTTGATCAAGAGCTAATTGACTTTGCATTCAATAGAAAACCCCTCAAGGCTCGAGCGGCTATTGTTGCTGCTGGGCCATTGGCTAACTTATTGTTGGCTATTTTTCTTTACGCCTGCGTTCAGTGGGTTGGGCAATTACAACCATCTGCTGTCGTGGGTACACCCTTAGGTGGTTCCATTGTTGAGCAAGCAGATTTACGCAGTGGCGATAGGATCTTAGGCTTGAGGGTGGGGGGTATAAATTCAGATTTTCAGGTAACACCCACCTATAGAGATTTTGTAAATTTATTAATTGAGGCTAAAGCTCGATCGCTAAGTGAATCACCTTCATTAGAGGCCGCTAGTTCCTCTGTTACCTCTAATACTTACACTAACAATCCTCAATGGGTTGAAATAGCTGTAAACAGGGACAACCCAAATACCGTTTACAGCAAGGCTGATCGAGTTGGATCTGCAAACGCCCCCCGAACTGGGGTCAAGGAGGATGGGCCAACTGAGCGTGCAGATACAACTATCGAGTTGCAAGATATCCTGAATATGCCCACTACCCAAACCTTAAGGTTTGACTTGAATGAATGGAGGGTGAGTGAGCACTTACAAAGCTCAGCTCAAGAGCGGGTGCAGGCGTTGCGGGATCTTGGTCTGACGGGTCCTAAGAGATCACCTGTTGTGAACTCTTTAGTAGAGGGGGGGGTTGCAAAGAAGGCGGGCGTATTACCAGGTGATGAGGTTGTAAAAATCAACGGACTGAATGTCTCGGACGCCCAGGATTTGGTACAAATGATTCGCAAAAGCTTTGAAAAACAAGGGTCAGGGTTGGCGGAGGAGCAAAAACTGACGTCAAACTGGGAAATTAGGCGAATTGTTGGCGGGCAGGTGGTTCATTTAAACCTCAGAGTTATCCCAAGAACAGTCCAAGAGTACGGAAAATCTATAGGTCGTGTGGATGCCATAATAGGAGGTGAACAGGAACTGGTTTACAAAAGACTTGGTTTTTGGGCTGGAATGGTCTTTGCCAGTCAATTGACGATCGACCAAGCCATTAGTTCATTGGGTTCGTTTAAAAGCATGGTGTTGGGTCAACTTTCTTGGCATGAACTTAGCGGACCACTGAGCTTAGCCGAATATGCGGGCAAGACTGCACAGGGCGGGTTGGCCAATTTTGTCAGTTTTGTTGCGTTTGTTAGCGTAAGCGTAGGCATTTTGAATCTTATGCCAATTCCGGTATTAGATGGTGGTCAATTGATGTATTATCTTTGGGAGTTGCTAAGTGGAAGTGCTCCCTCAGAGGTATGGAGTGCAAGGCTAACTCAGTTTGGACTTGCAACAGTTATTCTTATGATGTGCGTAGCTATGTTTAATGACGTGGTACGTTTAATCGGGTAAATTTCGCAAAAAAATCTGAATTAATTAACTTAAATCGTATTTGTCGGAAATTCTTTGAACACAAACTTTAAAAACGCGACCTGCTAAATCATTTTCATGAAATCAAAATCTACCTTGTTTTTGTTCTTTAAGACATTTCTCGCCCTTGCGCTATTTACGACCAGCCTGATCCCACAGGCCTGGGCCTTAGACTCATTTAAGATTGAAGATATCCGCGTTGAGGGACTACAAAGGGTGGAGCCGGGCACAGTGTTTGCCACCATCCCCTTTAGAGTTGGGGATACTTACACAGAGGAAAAAGGGACGCAAGCAATTCGAAGCCTTTTTGGATTAGGGCTTTTTAAAGATTTGCGAATCGATATAAAGGAAAGCGTCGTTACTATTGCGATTGAGGAGCGCCCCATCATTGCAAACTTGGACTTTGTTGGCGCTAAAGAGTTTGACAAAGATGCGCTTAGAAAGTCACTGCGTGAGGTAGGATTGGCCGAGGGGCGTCCCTTTGACAAGTCTTTGGCTGACAAGGCAGAGCAAGAATTGAAACGCCAATACATAAATAAAAGTTTATACGGCGCAGAGGTCATCACAACGATTACGCCCATTGAGCGCAACAGAGTTAATTTGACATTTAGTGTGACTGAGGGTGACGTTGCAAAGATTAAGGAAATGCGTATCGTTGGAGCTCAGACTTTTTCTGAATCAACTCTACTGGGGCAATTAGATTTGAGTACGCCCACTTGGCTGAGTTGGTACACCAAGTCAGATCGGTACTCGCAGGCTAAACTCAACGCTGATATTGAGGTTCTAAAGTCATATTACCAGTCCAGGGGTTTTTTGGAGTTTAAAGTTAACTCCACTCAGGTTGCAATTTCACCTAATAAGCAAAAGATTACTATTACTCTAAACGTATCAGAGGGTGAGCGTTTTGTGGTCTCTGGTGTTAAGTTGGAAGGCTACTTTCTAGGTCGTGATGACGAATTTAAAGCCCTCATAGCTGTTAAGCCGGGTGAGCCCTACAACATTAATCAAGTCACTCAGACCATTAAAGCGTTCACTGACTTTTATGGTAATTTTGGTTATGCTTTTGCTCGCGTTGAACCCCGCCCAGAGATTGACCGTCAGACCAACCGGGTTGTAATCGTTTTGCAGGGTGATCCCTCTAGGCGAGTTTACGTTCGCAAAATCAACATATCAGGAAACGCCAAAACACGTGATGAGATTGTGAGGCGTGAGTTCAGGCAAATGGAGTCCGCTTGGTACGACGGTTACCGAATCAAATTATCTAAAGACCGACTTAAAAGACTCGGATTTTTTAAGGAAGTTGAAGTTGATACAAAAGAGATTCCCGGTGTTCCAGACCAAGTTGACTTGGCTGTAACGCTCACCGAGAAGCCAACTGGCAGTCTGCAATTGGGAGCAGGTTATTCAACAGCTGAAAAGGTTTTCTTGACCTTTGGTATTCAACAAGATAACGTCTTTGGAACCGGTAATTTTGTAGGTACTCAGATCAGTACTAGTAAGTACAACCAAATTTTTCAAATTAATACAACCGATCCTTATGTCACTGAAGACGGCGTGTCGCGCAGTTTGAATTATTACCATCGGTCTACCATTCCGTACGTAGATCAAGGGGGTAATTACAGGTTGATTACTGACGGAGTTGGAATTCGCTACGGCGTTCCCTTTGCCGAGCTAGATACAGTTTTTCTAGGCACAGCCGCAGAGCAAACCCAGATCAAGCCAGGTAGTAATATCCCCGCCGCTTATTTGGACTTCGCTGAGCGCTTTGGGTACACTACAGTTTCAGTGCCCATGACGGTTGGATGGGCTAGAGATAATAGGGACAGTCTTTTGACGCCGAACTCAGGCTACTTTATGAGATTAAATAGTGAGGTTGGTGCGTTAGGGGACACTCGCTACACACGAACTGGAGGACAATTTCAACAATACATCCCCATTACAAAGCAGTACACATTCGCATTTAACACGGAGTTAGATTTGGGAGAGGGGTTGCAGGGCCGGCCTTTCCCGGTATTTAAAAATTACACCTCCGGTGGACTGGGCTCAGTTAGGGGCTTCACAGCCGGCACACTTGGGCCAAGGGACGTAACGGGATTAAGTGTTGGTGGACCCAAGAAGTTCACTGTCAACACTGAGCTCTTAGCCCCTATGCCGGGAGCAGGTAATGATAAATCACTGCGTTTATATGCCTTTTTCGATATGGGTAATGTGTACGGTGAAACGGAGAAAATGGACTTTAGCTTGTTGCGATCGTCCGTTGGTGTGGGTCTAAGCTGGATTTCCCCTATGGGGCCGTTAAGGCTAGCGATAGCCAATCCGGAGAGATATTTTCCAGGCGATAGAATGCAGAAGATACAATTTCAAATCGGGACTTCTTTTTGATGAAAATGCTGACAACAAAACGCTTATTAATCGCACTTCTTACAATTGCAGCAACGGGTGTTGCACTTGCGGATGAGTTCCGTATTGGTTATGTGAATACGGAGAGAATTTTCCGGGAAGCTAATTCGGCCATTGCTGCTCAGGTAAAACTGCAGCAAGAATTCTCTAAGCGAGAGAAAGAATTGGTTGATTTAGGTAATTCGCTTAAAACTGCCTCTGAAAAGTTTGAGCGTGATGCGCCCACGCTTTCTGAAACTCAACGTATCTCGCGCCAGCGTCAAATGTCTGATCAAGACCGTGAATTCCAAAGAAAGAGACGCGAATTCCAAGAAGATTTGAACGCTCGAAAGAACGAGGAGTTTCAACTTGTTTTGGAGCGCGCTAACAAGGTGGTCCGACAAGTTGCTGAAGCGGAAAAATACGACCTTATCTTACAAGAAGCGGTCTACATTAACCCTAAGCACGACATTACAGAGAAAGTGATTAAAGCGATCAACTCTCAAACCCCAGTTCCTGCAGCCGGGTCCACTGGTAAGTAAAAATACTCAATAAAAGAGCCAAAATTTTGTGCCTTTTGATGGGGAGCATAAACCTGGCTTGAGCCAAAGTCTGCAAACTTCGCGTGTTTCTTTGGCTCAAGAAATTTAATTATTGCAAATTTTGCAATCCCCGCAACTCCTGTAAAGGGTTTGGACCGGATGGCTTTAACACTTGGTTTTATTGTTGAAAAATTGGGCGGAACACTTGTTGGAGGCGCTAGTGCAAGCATTTCATCCATTGCCCCGCTTGATACTGCGACACCCTCAGATATTAGTTTCCTGAGTAATCCACTTTATGCTGATCAACTTGATACGACTCATGCTGGTTGCGTGATCGTCTCAGAGGCTTACCGGGAGCGAGCAAGTGCGCGCGGATCTTGCATAGTTTGTGATAAACCCTATTTATATTTTGCAAAACTTACTCAGCTTTGGCGTGAGCAAAATCCAATCAACACTGATTTAGAACCTGCAATCCATCCTAGCGCCTTTGTTCATCCTAAAGCACTGGTGCACAGCACTGCGCGTATTGGTCCTCAATGCGTGGTGGAACAAGGTGCGGTAATTGGGGAGCGGACTTGGCTTAAAGCAAGCGTGAACGTTGGCCATCACTGTGTCTTGGGTTCGGATTGCATTGTGCACCCCGGCGCAGTGATTGGGGCGGACGGCTTTGGATTTGCGCCTCACCAAGGCACTTGGGTCAAAATAGAGCAGCTTGGGGGTGTTCGCATTGGTAACAATGTTGATATTGGAGCCAATACCTGCATCGACCGCGGTGCTTTGGGGGATACAGTTATTGAAGACGGAGTGAAGCTTGATAACTGTATCCAAATTGGACACAATGTTTACATAGGCGCACACACTGCAATGGCCGCATTTGTTGGTGTATCAGGGAGTACCAAAATTGGCGCATACTGCACAGTTGCTGGGGGAGCAGGGTTTGTGGGACACATTGAAATCGCTGACCGAGTCAACATCGGTGCGAAGGCCGTTATCACCAGGTCCATTCGTGAGGCAGGTAACTACGGCGGTTATTACCCTTTTGATGCCGATACGGTTTGGAAGAAGAATGCTGCCATACTCAGACAACTAAGCTCTCTTAGGGAGAAAGTGAAATCACTAATGAACTTTGGTGCGGTGGACAAAACTTAACCTATATTTTCATGGGTTTTCTGAATTAATTTTCGAAATTGCTAATAAATAAACTTTCCTATTCCAACCATTATTTAAAAAGACCATCATCATGAGTAGTATGGACATACACAAAATTCTAAAATTACTTCCCCACCGCTATCCCATCTTATTGGTTGACCGTGTACTTGAAGTTAATAAGGGAAAGTCAATTAGGGCGTTAAAGAATGTCTCCATCAATGAGCCTTACTTTAACGGACACTTCCCCCACCGCCCCGTCATGCCAGGCGTATTGATGATTGAGGCTTTGGCGCAGGCAGCTGCGCTTTTGGCGTTTGAGAGTTTTGATATCAGCTCACAAAGCAATAATGTCTTTTATTTTGCTGGCATTGACGGTGTTCGCTTTAAGCGACCCGTTGAGCCTGGTGATCAGTTGTTGCTCAACATTGAGGTGCTAAGGATGAAGGCCGGTGTAATGAAGTTTAAGGCACAAGGTTTTGTGGGCGAAGATTTGGCCGTGGAAGCTGAATTAATGTGCACGATGCGCACTATTGAATAAGGGCGCAACACAAGTGAAGTTTGCAGATGAGGCGGATAAGGGCTTCAATTTAAGGGCTGAATTAATGACTCTTCTTACCCCCTTAACTTATATCCTTGCTTAGCTTACTTTGCTTACCCCTGCTTACCCAACTCTATCTTTAATCATCAACCATTCTTAAACACAATCTATGACCCGCATTCATCCAACCGCTATTGTAGATAAAGGGGCTCAGTTACACGAAAGTGTAGAGGTAGGACCCTACACAGTGATTGGCCCTCATGTGCGCGTAGGAAAAGGCACCCGTATCGCTGCCCACTGTGTTATTGATGGACATACAACGATTGGTGAAGACAATCAGATCTTCCCCTTTAATTCTCTTGGCGCTATTCCGCAGGATAAAAAATATGCAGGTGAGCCCTGTGAGCTCGCGATTGGAGACCGCAATACAGTAAGGGAATTTTGTACTTTCAACATTGGCACTGCCGGTGATAAAGCTCGCACGAGTATTGGGGATGACAATTGGATCATGGCCTATGTTCACTTGGCACATGATTGTGAGGTTGGGAATAATACGATTTTTGCAAATAACTCCTCACTCGCTGGACATGTGCAGGTAGGAGATTTTGTGATTTTGGGAGGATTCACAACTGTGCATCAATTTTGTCGAATTGGTGCGCATGCGTTTACCTCCATCAATGCAATGATTTGGGCTGACTTGCCCCCTTTTGTAATGTGCCAAGGACAACCCGCCCAGGCTCGTTCCATGAATTTCGAGGGGCTGCGCCGTCGAGGCTTCTCGCCTGAGCGAATTAAAGCGATCAAAGAGATGCATAAACTACTTTACAGGGACGGCCTCACACTTGAGCAGTCTAAGGCGGGCATCAAAGCTTTGGTGAGCGAATACCCACAAGCTGCGATTGATGTGCAAATGATGCTTGACTTTTTGAATGCTCCAAGCGCAGAGCGGGGTATCGTTCGTTAATAGGGGGCCGTCGTCGCAAAAAGGCGAGCTCATGTGCAAACCGCTCCCTGGCGTTGTCAATATCTGAGTGATCGAGTGATAGTGTCTATTATGTCCTCCCAAACTTTGAATACTTTTAATATTAATTACCTTGCTACCCAACTCTAAACCGAAAGAAAACTCTGAACTTGCACCGCGCATTGCTATGGTGGCTGGAGAGGCGTCTGGGGATTTGCTAGCTAGTTTATTGATCAAAGGAATTTTGGCCCGCTGGCCTCAGGCTCACATATACGGCATTGGCGGGGAAAGCATGTGCGCCTTGGGATTTAAGGCCTTGTGGCCCGCCCACAAACTATCTGTACGCGGTTATTTTGAAGTACTGTTGCATTTGAAAGAGATTTTAGGAATTCGCAACGCCCTTAGAAAGGAATTATTAGCAAATCCTCCCGATCTCTTTATTGGAGTTGATGCACCAGACTTTAACCTCAATCTAGAGCAATCGTTAAAGGCAGAAGGCGTTCCTTGTCTGCATTTTGTTTGTCCCTCTATTTGGGCTTGGCGGGCTAATAGGGCGCTTAAATTGGCTAAAAGCGTAGACCATGTGCTGTGTATTTTTCCCTTCGAGCCTGCAATTTTGGCGCAATACGAGATTGGTGCAACTTACGTTGGTCACCCCTTGGCGCAAGTGGTACCTTTTGTGCCTGATCGACTCACCGCTCGCAGTCTTTTAAGGTTAGACCCTTGTGCAAAGGTCGTTGTCTTGATGCCTGGGAGTCGTGCCTCAGAGGTTGAGCAAATGACGGAACGGTTTTTACGAGCAGCGCTTATTATGCAAAAGAGTCTTCCTAATCTTTGCTTTCTTTTGCCCGTAGTGCCTCACCTAGAGCAATACGTTGAGCGCCTTTGTGAGCGTATACCCGTTGCAAATCTTAAGGTTTTAAAGGGTATGTCACACGAGGCATTGACGGCTTGTGATGCTGTGCTGGTTGCCAGTGGTACTGCAACGCTTGAGGCCGCACTCTTCAAGCGCCCGATGGTGATTGGATATCACGTGAATTGGCTCAGCTACTTGCTGATTTGGCCTCAAAGAATCCTGCCTTGGATTGGTTTGCCTAATATATTGGCGGGTAAAGAAATCGTACCCGAACTGTTGCAAGCCCAGGCAACGCCAATTGCTTTAGCAGCAGAAGTGCTTAAATTACTTGACGATCAGGTTGCTTTGGATGCGCTTATGCAAACCTTTAATGAAATGCACCAACAACTCAGTAGGGATACGCCTTCAATAGCCACGAAAGTCATTGAAGATTTGATGGGGCAAGCTAAAGGTGAATGACCTTCGCACCCTTAAGCAATTGGGTTTTGATGCAAATGAGCTTGCAGCAGGGGTTGATGAGGCCGGCAGAGGTCCTTTAGTTGGACCAGTTATGGCGGCCGCTGTTATTTTGGACCCCCAACAGCCCATATCGGGCTTAGCGGACTCAAAGAAACTAAGTGCGCAAAAAAGGGAGCTCTTAGATGCAGAAATTAGGTCTAAGGCTGTTGCCTTTTGCGTGGCTCAGGCGAGTGCACAGGAAATTGATGAATTGAATATTTTGCAGGCCACAATGCTTGCAATGACACGCGCAGTTCAGGGCTTGCAAGTCGTTCCTAAGCGTGTTTGGGTTGACGGCAACAGAGTTCCAAAGCTAGCTATGCCTGCGCAATTCGTTGTCAAAGGAGACTCACTTTTAGATTGCATTTCTGCGGCATCAATTCTTGCCAAAGTCAGTCGTGATCATTGGTGTGCAAAGTTAGACGCCGAATTTCCTCTTTACGGTTTTGCAAAACACAAAGGGTACGGCACCAAAATACACATGCAGGCATTAAAGGTTTACGGGGCAACGCCTTGGCATCGCCGATCCTTTGCCCCTGTGATGGCCGTGATACGAAGCTCGGCTCATTAATTTTTTTAAAAACAACCCCGTATTAGTACTAAATTAGTATTTAATTGCATTGCCTGATTTTGCAAGGAGTTACTTATGGTTCACTCTTAGGCTCAAGTTTCAATAATTCAAGTCGATCTGAATAGTAGTTAATCTTCTAAACAGTTGATTTTGTTG
This sequence comes from uncultured Burkholderiales bacterium, assembly GCA_903896615.1. Classification (GTDB taxonomy): domain Bacteria; phylum Pseudomonadota; class Gammaproteobacteria; order Burkholderiales; family Burkholderiaceae_C; genus Limnohabitans. The sequence goes on along the minus strand of CAITYM010000014.1, from coordinate 35,514 downwards.
AAACTTGTTCGATAAGTGAGAACCTTTATGAAAAAAACACTACTTTTAATTGCCCTGTCCATGGCTTTTGGTGCCTATGCGCATGAAGCCGCGCCGTCCAAGGAAGGTGCTTCCGAGGGTGCAACGGGTGCAATTGAATATGAACGCGAGTCAACCTTTCAACTCGGTATTGACGGGGGCTACGATTCAGGATCAGGTAAAGGCTTGGCGGCATTTTCTGCTGCATTGCCTTTGGGTGAGTCTGGTTTCAAAATTGTGGGTGAATATTCAGCTGGGCGTCAAGGCGATGTAGGCTCAAATGTCGCTATTCTCAAGGGGGTTAAGGAGCTGTTCACGGTAGGTCGTTTTGAGTTTGGGGCCGTAATGGGCGTTGGGCACGCGGTTGAAGTGGATAGGTCTGGAAACGGTTGGATTGTTGGTGGTGAGGCTGCGTATGATCTCTCAAAGTTGTACTCACTGAAATTAGAAGCTACCCGCTTTAACGGAACAGGCGTTTTAAGCGATGAGCGCTCCAATGTTGTTCAAACTGGTTTGATCATCAAATTCTAATAAGGTAGACCCCAGCACCACTCAATCAGACTCGATTTGATGAGCAAGCGGGGTTAGGGTCTATATTTGACTAGAATGCATTGTGACTACACTGAGGGCATCTAATTCAAGTGCTTTAGGTGCGTCATCACTTTTTCATAAGTGTTCTTTAGACTTATACGATTTGAGTCCATGCGGACAGAAAACATCTATGAGTAACCTGAATTGGCAATCATCAGACGGAGTGACCTTAAAGTCGCTGCGACAATCAGCTGGCATAGGTCTTTCGGTTTTAGCTCGAAAGGCTTCGCTATCGGTTGAGCAACTCAGGCAACTAGAGGACGGCGGGAGTAATCTCTTTTACTCAGAGGCTATTAAGCTTCGAGCAGGAGAGAGAGTGCTCTCTATACTGGGGTTTCGTTTCACCGAGCCACAAACCCAAGTGCATGAGCAGATGCCGGGTAATCCGAAACATAGAATTATCCCCCTCAAGCCTCCTGTCCCTTCTTTGTTGAACCGGTTAAGGACTGCTTTTTCATTCCTCATTAATGAATTAAGTAAGTTTTTAAAAACCTTATCTGAGAGGCTAACGGCTGTGTTCAACCAGCCCTTCCTTCACCGTGTGTTGCATGTTCGGAAAGCCTCCAGCTTGGGTGCTTTAACGGCAAAACCCTTGGATATATCATTTTGGCATTCAACGGGCTTGTGGGTTCTAATGGGCACTCTAGCATCTGCGCTCTTAGTTTATGATTTTTACCTAAATAGCACGCAGACGGGAAGCAATTACGGCTCTGAGTTAGTTACTTGGGTCCAAGGACACTGGATAAACACCAGAGATGAAGCGATTAAATCGGGTATCAATTCTCCAGTTGGTGCGACTTCAAACGCTGTAAATTCATCTCCTTCCAAAGAGGGGGGTGCTGCGACTTTAGCGCAAGCTGATGTCGTTGAAGGAGGCGGGAATCTGCCCCTCAATACAAACGCCAACTCCAACAACGCAATCGCAGTAGAGTCCAACAACTCAGCCTGTCATTGGGTATCTGGTGCGCCAAGCTTGTCCGCACTTCATCCTAGCAAACAAGGCAATTTTGTACATATCATGGCAATTACGCAGTCTAACCTTTGTGTAATGGACGCGCAAAATAAAGTGTCTATGCTGTCGATGGCTCAAGGCGCATCGCAAAGCGTTTACGGCGTAGCTCCATTTAAGGTCTATAGCGATAACTTAAAACAGCTTAAGTTTTACTTCCAGGGCTACGGAATTTATATGCCCGTGGAGGTTGAGCACCAATTTACGCTGACAGAACTCCCTGTAAATAAGGGCGAGGGATTGGCGGCAGGGGTAAATTAAGTATTGAATTATGGGGCTTTAGGGTTGCTAGGATTGAGGGACTCATTTTCCTACGCTTGCAGGATTACTATAATCCAGCGATGAATAGCAATACTGCACGAATACCGAGTTCTTTAGAGATTATCCAATCTAAGGATAACCCATTGATCAAAAGGATTAGGGGCATAGTCTCGAACGCAAGAGCTTACAAAGATTCAAATGAATTGTGGCTCGAGGGAGAGCATCTTTGCAGTGCAGCATTTGATAAAGGTGTGCAGATAGAACATTTGGTTTGCACGCAGACCACTCATTTAGTGATTCAACAAGCTTCGCCGTTGTGGCTTAAAAAAGCCGCAAAGGTAAGCATCATTCAAGATAATCTTTATAAGTTAATTAGTACATTACCATCGCCCACGGGTGTAGGTTTTTTGGTTGCGCCCCCTCATGTACAGCCCTTAGATCCAACGCTACGAAGCGTTGTTTTAGACAGGGTACAAGATGCAGGCAATGTAGGATCTATTTTGAGAAGTGCTGCTGCCTTTGGATACAAGCAGGTCATTTCGTTGCAAGGAACAGCCGGGCTGTGGTCTGAGAAAGTACTGCGCGCGGGGATGGGCGCTCACTTTAGTCTTCGTTTGATAGAGTCTGCAACATTGGATCATGTTCGCTCGTTACAAATACCGCTACTATGTACGAGTTCGCATGAGGGATCATATTTACATGAACTGCAACTCAATGGACAAATTCCTTCACCTTGTGCCTGGGTATTTGGCCATGAAGGGCAGGGTGTTCGTAGCGAACTCCTGGACTTAGCTACTCATAGGGTCAAAATAGCTCAGCCTTCAGGGGAGGAGTCTTTAAATGTCGCCGCTGCAACTGCAATTTGTTTATATGCAGGGATTTCACAGAGCACAGTTTAATAATTTGTCTTAGCGTGAGTCTGGAAGTTCTATTTTGACCTCTAGAACCTCTAAGTTATCCTGACGCTCAAGATTGACTCGTATATCTTCTGCATTAATTTTGACGTATTTACTCAGCACAGCGATCAAATCGCGTTGTAGTTCTGGGAGGTAATCCGGTTCTGCTGCATTGCGCCCCGAGCGCTCGTGAGCCAAGATGATTTGCAAGCGCTCTTTTGCAACATTGGCGGACTTCTTTTTCTCTCCCAGCAAAAAAGATAAGATTGACATACTTATCTCCTTCCAAATAAACGCTGAATTAACCCCAACTTTTCAGCTTCAATAAACCGTAGAGGTTTGTCCTCACCTAAGAAGCGGTCTACAACGTCAAGATAGGCCTCTGATACTTCTGTTTTATTAAGGTGAACTGCAGGTACACCTTGGTTGGAAGCTTGCAGCACATTTTCTGACTCTGGGATCACGCCAATCAGTGGAATTCGAAGAATATCTTGAATATCTTCAATAGACAACATTTGGCCTTCCTCCACTCTTAAGGGGTTGTACCGCGTGATCAGAAGATGCTCTTTAATGGGCTCTGACCCATTGATCGCACGCAGTGTTCTACTACCGAGCATGCCCAAAATGCGGTCTGAGTCACGTACTGAAGATACCTCTGGATTCGTAACGACCAAGGCTTCGTCGGCGTAGTGCATTGCCATTAATGCGCCTGTTTCTATACCAGCTGGTGAGTCGCAGATGATGAACTCAAAGTCCATAGCTGCAAGTTCACGCAGGATGCGTTCAACACCTTCTTGAGTCAGTGCTTCTTTGTCCCGTGTTTGAGAAGCAGCAAGAACGAAGAGATTATCGGTGTGCTTGTCTTTGATAAGGGCTTGATTTAGCGTGGCCTCTTGATTGATTACGTTAACAAAGTCGTAAACAACCCTGCGCTCACATCCCATGATCAAGTCTAAGTTACGAAGTCCTACGTCAAAATCAATGACGACCGTTTTATGTCCACGTAGGGCAAGTCCAGAGGCAAAACTGGCACTGGTTGTTGTTTTACCTACGCCTCCTTTACCAGAGGTCACTACAACAATTTTGGTCATGGATTTCGGTCCTTTAATAAAAAATAAAATAACAACGAGAGTTTACTTTGGTTGCATGACCAATTTATCATCAATCAAGCGTATTTGCGCAGATTTTCCTGCAACTTCTTTAGGTATGGGCGTGTCTCCGCTGGTTCTGTAAATGCCGGCAATCGAAACCAACTCGGCCTCCATGCAAGAAGCATAAATGCGCGCATCTTTATTTCCTCTTGCGCCTGCGATTGCTTTTCCTCTAAGGGGCGCATAAACGTGAATATGACCATCTGCCATGATCTCTGCACCAGGATTGACCATCGCCATCACGACAAGGTCTCTTCCCTTTGCATACACGTGTTGTCCTGAACGCAGCGGTTTGTCAACAATGAGTGCACTATTTAGGCTGAAAGTGGGGTCTGCTATGGATGGATCAGCACTGTTCTCGAGTGACTTGTCGGGGGAGCTTTGAAGAGAACCTAGATTTGCTTGCTCTTGTAGGCCGGTATTAGATGTAGCACTGTTACTCGAGGAATTAAGCTCAGTGTCCAAGATTGGGCTTGGGTTTGCTGATGCTGCTGTTGATGCTGTTGATGCTGTTGATGCGGAGGTCTTGCCAGCACTTGATTTTTTTTGCTCAGCCGGCATTTGAGATGAAGTAATTAAAAACAATCCCGCTAACTCGGCCCATGCATGGTGGGTAGGGTTGTTGGAGCGTAGCGCTACAGGATTCATTTTGTATTTCTTTAAAATTTGACAAAGCATTGGAAGATCCAAGGCCGCAGATGCGGCGCTTTCTTGGATTTGCGTCAAATCGATCATGACAGGATCGTTGTCAAAGAAATCAGGGTGCTTAGCAAAACGCGCGTCTAAATCTGTCTCTACTTGTTTTATATCATCTGAGCGAAGGACGACGCTCTCCAACGAGAGGAGAGCACTTTTTATATCAAAGGACTGGGTTGCTTTAGAGACTTTTGTTGTCGTCATTTTGGGAATTTGTTCACTTGTTCAAATGGATGTACTCTTTTTTTGTGAAGCTTTAACGCTCAAGGTGAGTCAAGCACTGTCCATTTGTTTCTTGGGATCAATTTTCTCAGAGTTACAGGCGAATTTTGGTGTTTGACAAGTTTTTTTTTGAGAAAAAGAAATAAAGCAGACTTATTGCTTTTTTAATGAAATTGGCTTGGGATTGAGGTGTTTCAAGCGTATAAAGTTGGTTTTTACCCAGCTCCTAAAGGCGTAGAAGGTATTTAAAATAAATTTTTCGGATTTGGGTGCAAATTCACTTCCTTTTTTGTATATATTTGTCTATATATTCTTGTATATATTCCCGTATTTATGAGCCGAGTTTTTATAGTTTTTTATTTTCTTGTTTTATTGGCTACTTTGATGGTAACCACTAGAACTGTTCATGGTCCTTGGCTTTTTTTATTCAGGGCTTTTTTCCCCAATTGGAAGTTTTACCACTCTCTTGGATGGCAACCTAATCTGTTTGTTCGAACCCGCACCTTAGGCACTAATGATCTATCAAATACACAGGTGCAGTCTGGCGCAAACGATTGGACGGAATTTAGTTTAATTTATCCCCGAGCCAAAAGAAGCGTCCTGAGCTTGTTTCACAATCCAAGTGTCAATATTGATTTAGCACATCAAAATTTAGTTGAGCATTTGTCCACTGATTTGCAAGAACTCCAAGATCAAGAAGATCCTAGAAAATTAGTAAGTTATCAATTGGTGGACCGAAGGGTTCGTCATTGGATTGCAGCTCAGCGAGGGGCTGAACAAAAAGATCATAAACTTCAGTCAAAAAGTGAGAGTAGAGAGACAAACTTAGGCATCTCACATTTGTTGGAATATCAATTTGAAATTCGTTTGCAGCTTAATAGTCCGCAGATCAAAGCCCGCTTAGTCTCTGCTCAAGCTCAAAATGAGGACTCAGATTTGGGGAAGGAGCAATTTCATGGATTGCCAGATTTAGCGTTAATGGGTGCGCAGGAAGGAGTTCATCCTGCAAACGAAAATCAACGCGGACACTTCAGCGAGCAAGCACAACTTACTGAAGATGTCCACGTACTCATGATCTCACCCATTGAGAGAATCGAGTTATTTACCAAACCCCAACCAAGTGGCTTAAAAGTCAATGTGTCTGATGCTCAAAACTTTGTCCACGCAAGTTTTAACAGCGGGGGAAGGGAAGGGGAATTGTCATGAACCTCTTAGTGGCATCTAGGGGAGTTGAAATTTTATTTTCATTAAGTCTTTTTGTTCAAACGGCTGAATATTTCAAACTATTGCCCTACACAGATGAAAAAAGTATATGGTCTTGGAAAATTCAACGTGCAGACATTCCGAAGTCCCAGCATTTACTTGGCTTAGTGCTCGATGTTTTACTGAATCAGTCTGGTTATAGGATCATCCTAGCACTCAGACTGATTACAGCTGTCGTTTTATTAATCTTTGGGGTTTCAATTTGGGCCGCTTGGATTTTGTTTCTTTCAAATTTGCTACTTTTAGTTCGTTGGCGGGGTGCCTTCAACGGGGGCAGCGACTTTATGACCCTGGTTGTAACTTGTGGACTGGTCTTAGGGCAAACTGGCTCACTATTCTTGGGTGAGGCAATGGGCTGGGTTGTAACCCTTTGGTACATCTGTATTCATTCGATAACATCCTATTTCATGTCAGGGTGGGTAAAGCTAACCAGTAAAGAGTGGATTTCAGGGGTGTGTATGCCCATTTTCCTAGATACAGGGGTCTACGGCCCTTTAAAGCCGGGCAGTGTATTGGCCCAAAAACCAATTGCAATTTTGTGTAGCTGGTCATTTATTTTGTGGGAGTCTTTGATGCCTCTAGCGCTGACCAATGTAACTGTTGCTTGGGTGTTTTGTTCGGTAGCGCTACTATTTCACTTTTTAGTGTTTTTATTTTTCGGGCTCAACCGATTTTTCTGGGCTTGGGCGGCTAGTTTACCTGCTATTTTATACAGTTCAAATTGGGTTTGGTGAAAAAGTTTAACCGCCACGTGAGGTTGTTTAATCGTCAAAAATCGTCTTAAATTAAACCTTAATTACTATATTTACGCATATATTTTTCGAATTCATTAATTTCTCATTGTTAATTTTTTGGGATTGCATAGAATGGATATCCCGCCCAAAAGACTTCAATTTTGGGCGCATTCGTCTTAGGCGTTGAGCACATTAGATGCCGCGCTTAAGGGCCCAATTTTTGTAGATCAGAGATTTTTTCAAATGCAGTTGATGTGGCTATCAGGACCTACCGGTTCTGTGAAATCAATTTCGATAACTTTGCGAACTGTGTTAGCAGGCATTAGCGTGGCCGCGTTTACGCTGTTGTTGCTTGGTTTTTTGTTGCATTTTGTGGGATTTAAGATCGCAGTTGAATATAACCCTGAACTCGCGCGCAGTATGGGGGGCGTGACTACAGAGGCTGAGCAGCGTCGTATGGAGGCCATTTACCGAGAGGATTTGGATAAGATGCGCGATTCACTCCAAGCGAATGTGACAGAAATCAAGCAGTTAGAGGCCTTAAAAAATCATTTTATGGAAATGGCCACTCCGACCAACCTGAGAGATAAATGGTCTCATAACAAAGACGATAGCAGGGGCGGTCCTTTAGTAACGCCCCGAATTTTGAGTAGCTTCATTAGGCTCCCGTTGGGACAGGAATTAGATAAGACCCTGACTGAGATTAACGAAACCCAAGAGGCTCTCAAGGATATACATACCAGGTGGGATCAGCAAATTGAATGGCTCGCAACGCTTCCTACAGGTGTGCCCGTAAAAGGAGACTTTAGGATCACGAGTGGTTTTGGAATTCGAAATGATCCATTTACCGGCACCTTGGCGATGCATGAAGGATTGGATTTTGCCGCAAACGTAGGAACGCCCGTTGTCTCCTCAGGACCTGGCTCTGTAGTGCGCTCATCTTGGGATGCAAGTTACGGCAATGTGGTCGAGGTCGCCCACGGGGAGGGCTTCGTAACTCGTTATGCACATTTGTCTAAGCGACTTGTCGCTGAAGGTGATAGGGTTGAGAGAGGCGACCAAATTGGTGAAATTGGAACCACTGGGCGTTCAACTGGCCCTCATTTGCACTATGAGGTATTTAGAAAAGATCGCCTTCTTAATCCTGTTCAAGTATTGCCTTTTGGTCCCTCTGTTTAAGTTGGTTTGTTAGTGCTGTTCCTATATTTTGGAGTCTAATATGTTTGAGAAACTTCGCGACAAAACACTAACAACCACCCAAGAGCGCTTTGACACGATCATTGGCAAAACGACCCAAATCTATGGCCGACTGGTCTTACTTGACAGTGTTCGAATAGACGGAAAAGTTGTTGGAAACATTGAAACCAATAAAGATAATAAAGTAACAGTTGCGATAGGCTCTAGCGGGGAGGTCTCTGGAGATATTACGGCGTACCGTGTCATGGTTGCAGGTAAAGTAGAGGGCAACATTTATGCAACCGAACGAGTTGAGTTTCACAAGGAGTCAATTGTTCACGGTGATATCTCTTACGGCTCAATTGCCGTGGAACACGGAGCTAAATTGCTTGGTTTAGTGATACAAAATCCAACGGGTAATCCCCCCACAGCCGCCAGCGACGCAAGCTCGGCAATTCGAAACGCACAAAACGGTGTTTCAAACTAATCTGCCATTCATTGGTTGAATGCCTTTACCAAGTAGGTATAAGATATGCATTAAGCTTGGAGTGCTCAGGTTTATAACCCTAAAACCAAAGCCTTCTTTGAATAATTTTTAAGGTCTTACATGCACTCACATTCTGATCATTTGACAAAACAGGTTCACGAAGAGCATAGCGGCGAATGGTATGACCGCATGTACAACAACAGGGCCTTAGTGCCTGACTTTGCTGAACACTTTACCCGTTGGCAACATCAATCAGAACTAGCTCGCCAAGATCGGCGCGCAGTATTAGATGTAGCGTATGGTCGAGGCACCAAAGAAAGTTTGGATATATTCCCCTCAGATGTCCCGCACTCACCAGTTTTTGTTTTCATCCATGGAGGATACTGGCGCTCACTTGATAAATCGGATCATTCCTTTATTGCTCCAGCCTTAACAAAGATGGGTTCTTGCGTGGTCGTACCCAATTATGATTTGTGTCCAGCCGTGACCATTCCTCAAATCACCATGCAAATGGTAAAGTGTTTGGCGTGGGTCTTTAACAATATCAAGCATTGGGGCGGTGACCCTCGCCAAATTCATTTAATAGGGCACTCTGCTGGTGGTCATCTGGCAGCAATGCTTATGGCTTGTCAGTGGCAGCACTACGATTCAGAATTGCCCGTAGATTTAATCAAAAGCGCATTGTCAATTTCTGGATTATTTGACCTTCAACCTTTGGTTAAAACACCTTTTTTGATGGATTCATTGCTATTGACTCAAACAGATGCACTAAGCTGTAGTCCTGCGTTAATGCCTGCTCCAAACCACGGGAAATTGATAAGCGTGGCCGGGGGTTCTGAGAGCCAGGAGTTTATACGCCAAAACCACCTAATTCAAGAGGCTTGGGGCGAGCACCGAGTTCCTATTTGCGAGGATTTAGCTGGGTTGAATCACTTTAGTGTCATGACGGGGCTAGTCACTCCCCATCACAGGCTTTATGAATTGGCGCAATCACTTTTAGATTAGTATCAAATTTTAATTAGACTTCATTGTCCAATCTCGTCCCAAACCTAAAAGGTTGATCAGCATCTCCTAAAGTACTGAAGCACTTGCAGAACCTTCCCTAGCTAGCTCTTTAGAGCCTTTGTGGCATCGTTACAATGAGTCATATGACTATAGATAACATTGATTCAAGCATTTTTAAAGCCTACGATATCAGAGGCGTTGTACCCACTTCATTAAACACTCAAATCGCGCATGCTCTGGGACTTGCATTTGCAAAGCAAGCACTTGCGCATGAAGAGCGAACCGTTGCAGTTGGGCGTGATGGTCGACTAAGTGGTCCCGAGTTGAGTAAGGCCCTAATTGAGGGGCTCAGAGCGGGGGGGGTAGATGTAATTGACGTTGGTATGGTTACCACGCCTATGCTCTATTTTGCAGCGCATACCCTTTGCAAGAGCGGAATACAGATTACGGGGAGTCATAACCCAAAGGATTACAACGGGTTTAAGATGGTTCTTGCAGGTAAAGCTATATATGGTGAGGAGATTCTGGCTTTGTACCAGGAGATGAAAAATAGACAATCAAAAACTCTCTCTAAGGGATCTTTGCGCGAGGTAGATATCAGCTCGGACTATAGTAAGCGCATCACATCTGATGTCACATTAAATCGCAAAATGAAGATCGTGATTGACAGTGGAAACGGAGTCGCAGGGGCGAGCGCCCCTGCTATCTTTAAAGCGCTGGGGTGCGAAGTAGTTGAACTATTTAGTGAAGTCGATGGTCAGTTCCCCAACCACCACCCTGACCCTAGTAAGCCAGAGAATCTAAAAGATCTCATCCAAGCATTACAAACCACGGATGCTGAGCTTGGGTTGGCGTTTGATGGAGACGGAGACCGATTAGGCGTAGTCACCAAGGACGGACAAACTATTTATCCCGATCGACAAATGCTCTTGTTTGCGAAAGATGTACTCAGCCGCGTACCAGGTGGTGCAATTGTTTTTGATGTGAAATGTTCCCAGCAACTTGCGCCTGCAGTTGCCTCACTGGGAGGCAAGCCAGTCATGTATAAAACGGGACATTCGCTTATTAAAGCGCAAATGAAGGTGCTTGACTCTCCCCTTGGAGGAGAGATGAGTGGGCACATCTTTTTTAAAGAACGTTGGTACGGATTTGATGATGGAACTTATGCTGGAGCTCGTCTGTTGGAGATCCTCAGCCAAAGCCCAAATGCAAGTGATGTACTTAACGCATTGCCCACCAGTTTTTCGACACCCGAGTTAAATGTACCTTGTCATGAGGGGGAGCCACACAGGTTGACTCAAAGCATTTTGGATTATGTGAAAGCTAACTTGGGGGACTTGCCCGGTTTGCACAAAAATCCAGTAGTCTGTGATGTAGATGGACTGCGCATTGATTGGAGTGATGGGTTTGGATTGATAAGGGCTTCTAATACAACCCCTGTGTTGGTGCTGCGTTTTGAAGGTCAAACTAGTGAGGCGTTATCCAGAATTGAGCGCGATATGATGGCATTGCTGCGCAGAGTAAAGCCTGATGCCACCTTTCAGGGATCAGCTCACTGAGTTGATAAATAATGGATTCTGAACGCTTTCAATAAATATTACCTTGAACATACTGATCGTTAAACTGTCCTCATTGGGAGATGTAGTCCATGCACTTCCTGCAGTGATGGATATAAAAAACCATTTGCCCAACGCACAAGTTGATTGGGTTGTGGAGCGAGCCTTTGCGCCATTGCTTGAAGTCTCTCCTGTGGTTGATAACGTTATTTCGTGCGAGATTAGGCGCTGGCGAAAAACCTTGTGGACATCTCAAACGCGTAGGGAAGTTCAAGCATTTAAGCACCAACTTCAAAAAAAATCTTATGATGCAATCATTGATTTGCAAGGGTTATCTAAATCAGCATTCGTCTCTTGGTTAGCAAAGCTAAATCCAAACGGGAGGCGCTTTGCAATCGGAAATCAAACAGACGGATCATCTTATGAGTTTTTGACACGATGGGTGGCTGACAAACCGATTGAGGTTCAAAACAGAGTTCATGCAGTTGAACGCTCGCGAATCATATGTTCCAAAGCGCTGAATTTTAATTATTTAGATAATTCCGATGAAAATGAATCGCTGAATAAAGTCAAATCAGCTTTAACTGTAGTGCCCTCTGGCACAGTACTGCCTAAAACAATTGCACTTATTCATGCAAGTTCTAGAGCGGACAAAACTTGGCCCCTCACTTACTGGACCAAGTTGGGTGAGGCGTTAATGAGTAAGGGTTTTAATATTGCCTTACCCCAAGGATCGGATTTTGAGTTAGAGCAAGCAAGAGCGATTTCCAACACATTGGTAGGATCTAAGGTTTGGTTGAAAATGAGCTTGGATGAAGTGACGGCTCATTTGGCTGCCTGCGTAGGGGTGATCGGCGTTGATAGTGGACTTAGTCACATCGCTGAGGCACTGGATCTGCCCTTGGTTCAAATTTATAACTTTGAAACCAACTGGCGCACGGGACCCATTAGAAATGATTTTCAAACTAGCATTTACGCTAATCCGACACCTTCGCCTGAGGATGTATTGGCAAAATGGGATCTATGTTGGAATCTTTTTGCAGTGCGGAAAGATTATGTAGATAGTATTGCTCCTTCAGTATCTATAGATTTTGGGGTCAAGTCTTCAAATTCACAGTTTGAGGTCACTGCGCCGCTCGAAGCCCAGGATTCAACGCAACTCAATCATCAAAATATTTCAAATCCTATTTTAAAAGAAACGACGGAAAGGAAAAAAGTAAACCCAACACCCCCTAGTCCTCAATTGGGTCTTTTTGACTAATTGCCAAATGCGAACATAGTTCGATTCAATGAACACAGATCCACTATCCCTTAGCTTTAAGTGCACTTTAGCCCTGTACTCAACTCTCATGAGTTTGATAGCCCCACTCCTGCGCGTTAAAGCAATAAGAAGAGGAAAAAAAGAGCCTGGGTATTTGCATGCCATCGAGCAAAGATTCGCTGACTACGGCAAACAAGTAAATGACCCCGTTCATACCTTTAAAAGTGGTGCTATATGGATTCATGCTGTATCTTTAGGAGAAACAAGGGCTGCTCAAGTGTTGGTTAAGGGCTTGCTGGAGTCTATAAATAGTGCTTCAAAAGTAGGTGAGAACCCCCCTCGTTTTCTACTCACTCACTCAACGGCTACAGGCCGCCAAGCAGGAATTGAGCTCATTGATCAACTGGGTTTAACTGAAAGCAACGCGCTGCAGGTTTGGTATCCCTGGGATACGCCGGGCGCTGTGAGTAGGTTTTTAAAACAATTCAAACCTAGGCTTGGACTCTTAATGGAGACAGAGGTTTGGCCAAATATGGTACTGGCTTGTCAACAAAACTTGATACCCCTTATTTTGGTAAACGCCCGGATGAATGATAAGTCATTCAAGAGCGCTCAGGCCTTAGGAGCCTTTGCCCAAACGGTATATAAAAGACTGACAGCAGTTTTGGCTCAGTCCCCTGCAGATGCAACCCGTCTAAGAGCGTTAGGTGCACCCGTTACTGCAAGTCTTGGCAATCTAAAGTTTGATGCAACAATTAACCAAGATCAACTCATTTTGGGTAGATCGTTTGCACAGCGATTTAAAGTTCAACATCAAAAACCAATCATTGTCTTTGCAAGTTCAAGGCAGGGGGAGGAGGCACTTTTCTTTCATGCATTGCTTGCAAATCGCACGCTTATTCAAGGAGTCCAGTGGCTTGTCGTACCCAGGCATCCCCAGCGGTTTGGGGAAGTGAGTAACATAGGACTTCAGTTTGGTTTTGCTGTATCTAAAAGGGCCAATGCACTTCCAGAGCCCAACGCTGAAGGCGAATATTTTGAGCAAAGCACCTTTAACCCCAATTTGTTGGCCAATATTTGGCTGGGGGATACTGTAGGCCAAATGCCCATTTATTACGGTATGGCGGACGTTGTTTTGCTTGGCGGGAGTTTCGAGCCCTTTGGTGGACAAAATCTAATCGAAGCCGCAGCTTGTGGATGTCCGTTGGTGATGGGGCCTCATGTTTTTAATTTTTCGCAAGCTGCAAATCAAGCCCTGGAGCGGGGCGCCGCTTTGCAAGTCCCCTCACTACACGGTGCGTGCCAAGTGGCTCATCAAATCGCTTTGAACCCTACGCAGCAAAAGAAAATGTCTCAATTAGCCCTAGAGTTCGCCTCAGACAATAGGGGCGCTGTATCTAAAACGATAGACGCTTTAGAGGCTTATATTTAACAAGCTCAAAGCCCCTTTGTTAGTTGTGTAAGATTATTTCTCAAGTAAGTTATTGATCTCGAGTAAGTCCTCTTGAGACAAGGTCCCGTTGGCTTGCTTGAGCTTAAGCTCTCCGACCAAAACAGCGTAACGAGCTTTAGCTAGTTCTCCTTTTGTTTGGTAAAGTTGACTTTGTGCATTAAGTACATCGATATTGATTCGAATGCCTACGTTGTAACCAAGCTTATTGGCGTCAAGCGCCACTTGACTAGAGTTTTGAGCGGCCTCTAAAGCCTTGACCTGAGCGAGCCCGGAGGCAACACTTAAGTATGCTGTTCGGGTGGCAAGACCTACACTGCGACGTGCGGCATCTAAATCGTCTCTTGCTTTTTCTTCCAAAGAAATGGTCTCTTGAACTCTATTGTGCGTGTACATACCGGCAAAGAGTGGCAAATTCATAACTACAGCAAATGTAGTCGTCCCTTGTTTTTGGTTACCAGCTTGGTAAGTGCCGCTGTTATTAACGCCTCCTAAGATAACCTGATCAGTTAAAGAGGTTTTAAAGTCAATGGTTGGTTTGTGGCCATCGTAAGATTTTTCAACTTCCAATTGAGCTACTTCCAGTCCCAGCCTTGCATTTAAAATGCTCGGGTGTGTATCCTCAGCCTCTCTTACCCATTCATCTGGGTCTTCCTTGGCCAATGGAGGGAGTTTGGCTCCCTTGCTAAGTGGCTTTGGATGTGTATTGATGATGCCAACTAGCTGATCTAATATAAGTTTTTTAACTCTTACATCGTTAGCTGCTGCAATTTCTTGTGAGCTGTTTAAGTCGTATCTAGCCTGTGCTTCTCTTGAGTCTGTGATGGTGGCAGTCCCTACCTCAAAATTTCGTTTAGCTGCTGCGAGTTGTTCTCCAATCGCATTTCTTTGTGCTCTGACAACTTCTAAGCTGTCTTGGCTGGCGAGTAAATCAAAATATGCTTGACTCACGCGGACCAATAGGTCTTGCTCAGCCGCTACGAGTTGGGACGCGCTTTGACCAAGCTGTTTGCGGCTTTGTTTGTAGGTTGCATAATTAATGGGGTTGTAGAGTGGCTGGACAGCCGATAATGAAGCCGTGTGAGATCCCACTAATTGTTGATAGGGGTTTGGAGGAGGAGATATATTAAGATTTTGATGCTGATCTGAAGTGGTCAGCGAAAGGTTGGGTAACAAGTTCGCTAGGGATTCATCAGCTTTGTATTTATTTGCTTCAAATAGCGCTTTTGCACCTTGGTAGGTTGCGTCGTAAGCCTTTGCAGATTCATATAACTCCACTAAACTTTGAGCTTGCGCTGAAGAGGAGGTGCCAAAAGCCAGGCCCGTACCAAGCGTTAAATATAACGCAGCACGAATAGCCGCTTTTACGGGCAGAACACGAAATGATTTCATAAGGTTTCCTGTAGACAAGCAATAACCCGTCAATAACTTGACAAGGATCCGCACAGATACAGCAATAAACAGGCCAGTCAAAGTGGCCAATTTTTGCCGCTTCGGTGGGTATTTCGCTTGAGAAGGTACTGTAGTTTTACTCAATTACAGCTTCTGTCTGCATTTTGAGATGCTTTTGATATATCTCAAAAGTTTAGGATCAAAAAAACGTAACCTGCTAAAGGCGACATGTCCTCCTTAGCGGTATATCATTGGCGATCGGAGAAAAATTTAAATGATTAAAAATAATTCAACTCTTCATTCCAGTATAAAGTTGGTTCTAGTCTTAACTGTACTCGGCTCTTTGATTGCTTGTGGTAGCAATGGGGATAAGACTATGGTCTTAGACTGTAGCGGCAAGACCGTTGCTAGTGACTATGTGGTAAAAGGATCTAGCACTGAAAAGCATACTGAAGATACGATACGTTTAAGCATCGAGGGAAAAAATGTTTACGTCTCTGGCACGGCGGCAAAGCATTTCCTTAAATCTTATGAAGTATGCAATGATGGTGACCGAATTTCTTTTGAAGAGAGTTGCAAAAAAGTGCTCACGGATGAAACACAACTCGCTTATAGCGTAAACAGCTATACGGGCCAGTATGATAAAGGCTCTAAGATACTAACTATGAGTACTGCTGAGAGGGCTTATGCTAGGCCCAATAAAAGCGTTTCGTTTAATATGAAATCCCAAGTCCTCAGGGACGGGAAATACACTTGTAGCGCGTTCTAGGGGTTTTAGATATTCACCAAAGTAAAATACTCTTGAATTAGAGTGCCCCCGTTTGCTTGGGACGTCTATATACCAGTGTTCAGAAGTGAAATTGAGAGTGCTCTTCTACGCCCTGAAGTCGGGGGATCACGGTATCCCATAGAACTTTATGTGTAAAGCTCTTTGCGCCATGCCTTGTAACGAGGCAGGTTTGCATCATTGGTTCTTCTCCGACAACAGCAATTAATCGACCGTTAATTTGAAGTTGATCGAGGAGCTGTTGCGGAATCTCAGGCACAGACCCCTGGAGTACGATTGCATCAAATGGGCCTTCAGCAGGGCTACCTAACATGCCGTCTCCCACCCTAACTTCAGCATTGCCGATTGATGCTTTTTGAAGGTTGGACTTAGCGGTTAGCGCTAGTTCAGCGTCGCACTCGATGCTGATGATGCGTTTGGCGAGATTCGCCAGCACTGCTGTGGCGTAGCCACTTCCAGTCCCCACTTCAAGTACTTTCTCGCTGCCTGTCAAGTGGAGGTCATGAATTAGTCGAGCTTGGACGCATGGCGCTAACATGAACTGATTGTTAGCTAATGGTATTTCAGTATCGCCGTAAGCAACATCTTGATAGGCAATAGGGGTAAATAATTCACGTTTAACATTTAGAAAAACGTCCAGAACTCGCAAGTCAAGGACTTGCCATGTCCTGATTTGTTGCTCGACCATATTAAAGCGTGCTTGATCAAAATTCATTGAGTTCACCAAAAAAACGTATCTTATTAGGGGAGGTATGACGTATCAGTGTCTATTTTACCAATGATTTAGTCGATGAAATCTGTTTAACCCGCTAGACTTTTTCAAGTCAACAACAGGCCAATGAGTTCTTTGAGAATCAAGCGGGAATTTTGAAGTCCACCCTCTGATGGGAGTGCATCCAAAATAGGCGATGCAGAAGGAGTGAGAAATCCCATGGGCGCAGGGACAATATCAAACCCGGCTTGCCTGAAATTTCTGACCGATCGAGGCATGTGCGTAGAGTGCGTAACCAGCACCACGTGGGTAATTCCCTTAGGGGCCAAGACAGTGTAGCTAAGGTCTGCGTTTTCGCGGGTGTCTCGGGATCGATTTTCTGAGTATTTCAGCTCAATACTCCAGTCCCTTTTTAGAGTTGCACGAGCGATGTCAGCCTCAGGAACTGAATTTTTTGACTCTCCCCAACCCTTACCGCCAGAATATGCAAGGGGTAAGCCAGTGAGTTTAGACAAATAGACCCCGTACCTTAATCGGTCATACGCCGCAGATGAAAGCTCGGGACCCCCATAGGCCGGATCAAAATTCTCAGCGCCACCCCCCAATACGAGAATGACCTGAGCCTCCTTTAACTGAGCCAAAGTAGCAGGTGCGTACTGGGGCAAAAACGCTTCATAAAGCCAAAGGGCGGTGTCCTTGCAACTCATTACCCAAAGACAAAGACTACCCGTTAAGATAAGGGAGAATGATAATTTTTTAAGTACTTTGCGAGATTTGTAAAATAAAAAAAGTCCAATGAAAACAAGTATTAAAGGACCAGCTGGCGGCACAACTAGCGTGGTTAAGATGGGTTTTAAAAAAAGGAGAGAAGTGAAATTCATGTATGTGTAGGTACCTAAGAGGCCTTGGAGTAGGGGGGAAGTCTGCGCCTGGAATATTGTTTGGTCAGATATTTTAACGACACCTTAATGAGGCCTCAGCGACACCGGAAATACTCAGTAGGTAAGGGGCGATTCATTGGCCTATTCAATAGGCCTTCGCTTCTTGTATATACTTAGGTTAATGAGAGTCATTTTTACTTCATTTAAACGAAATTAACTTCGTTAAAAAATCAACAATTTCATTTTTAAAATCTATATGTCTATTGAAACAATAACGGTTGGTGGGGGATGCTTTTGGTGCGTTGAAGCTGTTTTTGAATTAGTCAAAGGCGTAGAACGCGTTGAGTCTGGGTACAGTAATGGTCAGACCTTAAGGCCAACCTACGAGCAGGTTTGCTCTGGAAGAACAGGACATGTTGAAGTACTTCGAATTCAATTCGATACAAAAATTATTCAACTTAAAGATATCTTGAGTATATTTTTTGCAATTCACGACCCTACAACTTTGAATCAGCAGGGCAATGATGTAGGAACTCAGTACCGCAGTGGCATTTATTACGAGAATGATGATCAAGCCAATACAGCGAGGACTTTAATAAACAGCCTCACTGCGCAAAAAATATTTGATCAACCTATCGTCACCGAAGTAAAGCCCCTAGAGAATTACTCTGCTGCAGAGAGTTATCATCAAAATTATTTTGTGAATAATCCTGAGCAAGGATATTGCTCATACGTGGTTGCTCCTAAAGTCGCAAAGTTTCGAAAAAGTTTTTCAAATTGGATGAAATCATAAGCGCGAGGTGGCTTTTCGAATTTGACGGTTGTTCAATATCTGCCACCATTGAACTTAATATTTATAATCCTGGTCCCTAAAGTGCTACCTCTATTTACGTCTCTAATGCCTGTGGCCTTGCTTATTAGTCTTGGCTTTTGGGTTGCAAAATTAAGGGTCGTCACTGAATTAGGAGCCAATGACCTGACACGACTTACATTTAATGTACTAGCTCCATCGCTTCTTTTTCACACCATGAGTGAAGTGCATTTAGAGGAGCTAAATATTCAACCTATTTTGCTTTATTTCTTTGTAGCATTGTCAATTTTTTCATTAGTTATTGCATTACTAGGTTTTAGTCGTCGGAGCACTGTTCTTGGATTGGCAAGTACGTACAGCAATACAACAATGATTGGGGTCCCCTTAATTGGGCTGGTATACGGGGCTCCAGGCTTGGTCTATTTATTTACTTTAATTTCAGTTCATGCGATTATTTTGTTAACCACTGCAACTGTAGTCCTGGAGTTATCGCTCTTAAGGGAGCAAGCATCTGGTTTAAATGTAGGCGATATAGATTCACTCAATACATGGAGCACTGTCGCAAAGGCACTTCGTAACGCTACGCTTCATCCAGTTCCATTGCCAATTATTGGGGGAATCATTTTTTCCTATTTTGGATGGCATTTACCTCAACTCATCGAGCAACCCATTGTGTGGGTGGGATTGGCTTTCTCGCCGCTTGCTTTAATGTTGGTTGGTATAAGCCTGTATATGTCAACTAACGCCAAAGAAACCGGATCAGGCGTTAATGTCGGAGTTTCAGACTCTCAGGCTTCAGCCGCATTGGATGCGGTTATGGTTAATCGATTAAACGCTACCCATACTCAATCTAGATGGCGAGTAGTTGGGACGCTTACTTTTGTAAAAAATATTGCTAACCCCATCATCGTACTTTGTATTGGTCACTGGGTTGGTGTGCAGGGCTTGGCATTGTCCGTCATGGTGCTTGCTGCGAGTATGCCGATTGGAGCGAACGTATTTTTATTTGCCCAGCGCTACCGAGTTTCACAATCAGAGATTACGATTGCAGTATCCGTTTCTACGGCTGCTGCAATGGGAACAGTTCCCTTTGTGATGTGGTTTGCAAAATCGATGAATTGACGCAGTTGTAAATATCCGTTGGGCTTTAAAACTACGCGCCAATAGACATGGAAATAATGCTGTTCACAAGTTGATTGAACATCCCTGGATCTGCACCCGGAACAAACTCAGGTGTAACTGTATATGTACCGTCAACGGCTACGCAAGGGGTGTTAGTTACTCTGAGCGACCTACAAAGATCAATCAATTCAGTCAAGTCTTTGCTTAATATGCTTTTGTTGAATAGAACAAAGGCAGGTAAATTACCCGGTATACGGCTCATAGTGCCCAATCGTTGGAGGACTGACCAGTTTTTGCTACTTAGTCCTTGATTTTGAAAGAGCTTAAAGCTATTTTGGACAAATTGTTTCAAGTTATTTGGATAGAATCTTCTAACAGCTAAGTAAGTCAATGCATAAGCTGCACTGTCTTTTGTATTGGGTAGGGCTGAGAGCTCATACCTTATTTCTTGGGGTAGTGTGTTTGCTAAGTTCACAAAAAAATCAAAATAGCTAGCTGAGTAGGGACAATTGGGGCTAAAAAATACACGAACTGTATTTTCCTCTGAGGCGATAGTAGGAACTTGAAGGAAAGGCTTAATTTGTTGATTCTGTGTGGTTAGTTGATTTTGAATAGGTGAATCAATATGCTCCCTAAAAGTCTCAATTCGATTTTTAAAGGGTTGAGAAGCCGCTCTAATTGTGAAAAAGAAACATGACGCAATAAAACTTCGTTTGAAGTAGCAATTAACAGAGTTTAGGTTGCGCATTGTTTATCTCCAGAAAACCGGTTTTTGTGTGATTGTTAATTTAGTTATTCCTGTCATTGTCGTCTTGTTGAATTAAAAGTATCTTGTTCGCAGCTGCTTTAGGCTCTAAACTCGCTTTTAGTAGCAAGTTACTCAGGGCCTTTGGTATGTCCGGTGAGTCGGGAGTTGAATGTATATCTGCGACCTCTTCAATATGACATTGTGTGCTCTTTAATTCAACAAATTCATCAATTAAAGAAGACACTTTACTGAAACTTAATCCGTACTTGAGCGCAAGCTTTAACCTCAGAGGAGGGAGCTCATCCCCTAGTTGTAGGGTTTCTAACTTAACAAGGCAGTCCGAGAGCTTTGCCTCACCCATCTCTACATATCGCAATCCGCACATTGCAAGAGTTTCGTATTGAAGTTGATTCTTTAAAAATGAATGAATGTCTTCCATCAAGAAATTTGGGGTGCGTATGATTTTCTTAATCGAATGATCTATCTCAATAGCCTCAACTAACGCATTTAAACCTACTTTGGTGGTTGATACTGTTTCCGTTAACTTCTTTGGAAATGGTATTGCGTTTGAATCAAACCAATCTTTTTCAGCGCTTGAGAGCAAACGTTCTTTAGGTTCGGATACGTATTTATCAATTAATCTTTGTGCAAGAACTAGTTTTAAGGTATCCGATACACGAAAGGAGTCTCTTGATTTGTCTTTTGTGAGATCCAACATACGACTGATAGTTTGAGATGCCCCGCTTGCATGAATAGTAGCTAGGACAAGATGCCCTGTTTGCGCTGCCTGAAGTGCTACTTCCATAGTCTCAGAATCTCTGATTTCTCCAATGAGAATTACATCGGGATCGGATCTTAGTGCACTTCTCAGTCCAGATGCAAAACTCACTTGGCCGTGAGTTTGTACTTGGGTAATTGGACCGTCACCTTTTAGTCTAAATTCAACGGGATTTTCGATCGTAAAAATTGAACGTGAGCCGTCATTGAGTTCGCATAGCATGGCATTTAACAAAGTCGTTTTTCCTGAGCCTGTGGGTCCAGATACTAATATTAGGCCTGAAGGTTCTAGAATTATTCTTCGAATTAAAATTTCCAATGCGCGACTAAGCCCCATCTCACTTAATTTTGGTGTTCGCTGCTGATCTAAAATACGACATACGATGCTAAATCCAGAGAATGTTTTCTGAAATTGAACCCGTACATCTGTTTTATAGGATTCACCTGAGTTGAGTTCTAAGCCTTGGGTTTTAGCCCACCAGTGCGGAAAATCTAAGCTAAACCGAGCAGAAATGATCTCAGCCTGCGTTCCGCCGACTGTGTTATTGGTTAGTTGAAGCAACTTAGTTTCAAAATGCTTGGCATCTGATGAATTACTGTTGAATGCGTAGTTTGCGAACCCTTCCTTAGTTCTAATGTTAATAAAAACTGAGAGTACTCCGTTAATCTGCTTGGCATTGAAGTGAACATCCGAGCTTTTAGTAGCAACAGCAAATGCCAGTGCCCTGAGAATAGAACATTCAACTTCAAAATGTTCTGGATTGCGAGAAATGTACATTAACGACCGTCTTTCGTCTCCGCTAAGGTTTATTAACTCTGGATACAGTGGTAGTTGAAAATCTCTCAAAATTTATATCCGTTTTATTTGAAAGTGGACTGAAGTAGCAGATATCTTTATAAGCTCTAAATGTATGTCTTTACGGATGGATACGTGAGTAATTTGCGTAGCAGTGCTAATTTACTGACTCATGTAAATGACAAAATCCACATATATCAAACCATTGCTACCTGGAATGATTATTTGTATTGTTGAAAGAGTTAGTAAGTATTTTTAAGCCCCATAGATGTATCTTCTGTAGTTGTTATTTATGAATCAGTGGGGCTGCTTCATACCTTTTGTACCATTTTTAATATTCCATGCATCGAATAATTACATTAGCTATAGCGTTAATTTTGATTAATCCAATAGGACTTTATGCACAAACTTCAGTGGTTATAGTTGGCTCTAGCATAAATCCTGCGCAGACTGAGGGTATTGACTTTGCCAATCAATTACTACCTACAACCTCTACGCAGTTGGTCAATTCTTCTGCTGTTAGCACTTCTGCTTGGAGTGTTACGAATAATGTCTTAACACTTCCAAAACAATTGGGAGACTTCTCTAAGCCCCAAAACAGCACTTTGCTCGCTCCAACTTCTCCCAAAGGAGGATTGACCGCATTGGGCCTTCAAGCTCAGCTTAATTGCGCATCCTATCAAGCTACAGGAGATTCAACAAGTGATGAGTACTGCGCGGCAGTGAATTTCATGGCTGGGAATTGCGTTCGCCCAAGTTCCTTGCAATCAAACGTTATCGCGGCGGCTCCACCGTCAAACTCAGTTAATCCATCTAATAATTTGAACAACTGCGCAAATACCTTTGGCAGTGGCGCAGGTATGTTTGGCTTTAACGAAACACAAAACCCATCCTCAACTGGCTTACAGGGTCACTCTCAAGTACTGTTAAATTCAACAAATGCAGCGTCTACACAAACTTTTTCCGATGTGGCTGCCCAAACACTGACTCAAACAACTGCGCCTTTGACCGTGTGCTCAACTGATGGTTTAAATAGTCCAAAAATAGTTGCCGCACCCAAATACTCGACCCATACGTGCTGGATTTCTACGACAGCGAGTTTGGAAAATTGCAGTGTATCCTTAGCTGTAACTGTTGCTGAAAACTGGACTCCTCCACTTGCGACAAGTTCATGTGTGAGCGGTACCTTACAGGGCAATACATGTATCGTTAGTAGCCTATCCTTAGCAGATAGTATCCAGAATTGTCCGGCCGGATTTTCCCTGATTTCTGGGCAGTGTGAACAAAATTTATTGAACCCAGCAGCACTTAAGCTCACCTGCGCACAGGGCTCACAGTTGAACGAGAACACCAATCAATGTGTGCAGACTAACATTCAGATAAATCCAGCTACTACAACACTGAGTACATGTCCTGGCGGTTCAATAAGATCATTAGATAATTGCATTCAAACCGTATCAGTTCCTGCGGTTGCAGTTGGATCTAGTTGCTCTTTGGGCCAAACCCTCGTTGGTGATGTTTGTACGAGCATTCAAACTAACACAAGTATAGCTTTGCAGCAATTAAGTTGCGCGAGTAATTCTCAGTTAATAATTGGCGAATGCGTTCAAATATCTACATCGCCTGCAAGTGCAACTTACACTTGCCCAGTGGGCTCTGCGCTTAGTGGCCAAACATGTACCGCACAGGTATCAGCCACTAAGATTCAACAACTTAGTTGCAACGGTATTGGAACGCTATCAAGTTACAAACCACCATCTATGCCGTATCAATGTTACAGAATTCAAAATAATTTTAATTGTAGCTTTACTGCTTCCTTGTACGGGTTAATTAATGTAAATACAGATACTTCATCTGGTAAATCTGTTTGTATTCTTGGACCCGTATCTCAATTAGTGTGTCCAGCTAATACTGTTTTGACAGCAGGCGTTTGCTTGTTAACCATTCAAAGCATTGCGACCATTGGTGGTTATAGCTGTCTAAGCGGAGTTCTAACAAGTGATACTTGTATAGTTACTGTTACATCTGCTCCTCAGATAACTTATAACTGTCCAAGCCTAGCCCCAATTGGTCCAAGTGATAAGGTCGTTACCTCTTTGATCAATCAATCGGGGGGTTATTCCTGCGTTACCAACACAACTATAAGTTTGCCCGCAGTGACTACATATAACTGTAGTAGTGGATATACATTGCTAGGCAACATTTGTCAGAAGTTTATTAGCTCTCCCGCAGAAGTCATCTATAGCTGCGTAACCCCTGATATTTTGCAAGATCAGAATTGCGTTGGTCATACAAACATAATTACACAAGCCGTCCCGGTCTTTGTATGCCCTCCTTTGCAGTCTTTAAATGAGGGATTGTGTTTACAAAAAATATTGGAGTCACCTGATATTACTTTCGTTTGTCCAACTGGTTCAACCCCGTCTTCCTCAGCAAATTCAAGCCAGCTTTCTTGTGTCACTCAGCTACAAATTCCGGTCCATGTTATACAGTATTGTGCTAATGGAACTAATCCGTTGACTTTAGGATGTTTGCAGTATGCAGTCAGCACTCAGTGGAATGATGCGTGTCTAGCTTTGGAGCAAAAGGCAGCTGAGATGATTGTGCTTCGACCCTAGATTGAATTTCAAAATAATGATTTTTGCACTGAATTTTGTAGAGTTATCAAACTTCTACCTAACTCCCGGATATATCAATAAGCTACGTCACTTTTTTTATTGCTTTTCTAAGTATTCGCTCCTAATTCTCCTATTTTCTTTTTTTTACTTGAGTCTAGGTAAGAATACATTTGCCGCACTACCGGAGACTGATATTTGTTTCGCGGTCCCTTCCTCTAAAACTTGTATCGATTTAACGCCGTGTAAGTTGGATACTTCCGGCGTGCTCATTTGTTTGTCTGGAGTCCCGCTTGTAGGAGGTGGTTTGCCAAGTGCCTCAAATCCTCTGGGTGCACTAAGCGTAGCTCAAACTTGTTGGCAGTACAGTTTTGAATACTCTTGCATGCCACGAATCGAACAGGTAGTATCTGCCCCAGTTGTTAGTGATAACTTAGTTAATGAGATTTCCAACCCGACGAGTAATCAGGTGGATAACGGTTGCACATCTTTTCAGAGTAATTCTGCCTGTAGCTTAATCAATAGTGTATGTAGTAATCAAACATATTTAGGAGTTGGTAACAATCAGTGCCTTCAATTTCAACAGACTTATTCATGTTTAGATCAATCTGCTGATGCTAGTAGTACTGTTGCTAATTCACTGCCAGCAGTATGTAACGCACCCCTCATTCAAAGTTCTACGTTAACTTTAGGGGGTAGTAGTTTGAGCTCAGTCCGAAGTGCTGTTGCATTACCGAGTACAAATGCGTTTGCGCAAGCTGCCATAGCGATGGAGGTAGCAAGTGAGATGCAAACCTATTCAGGATGTTCCGGTAACGATCCTGAGGCTTGTATTGGAAAATTACTATTTTCCGGGGTGCCTGAGAGTTGTTCCAAGGGCTGGTTAGGGCTTAAAAATTGTTGTGCAACTCAGTCTGGTGCAAAGTCTAACTCCGCAATACTAGGTATGTTATTGGGTTCCAGCGCTAGTGTTATTAAATACATTGGTGAAACAGCGGTTGATACTGCTTCCCCGTACGTTTTTGATGCGATGTATGTGAGTGGAGCCTATACACAGGGAATGGCTAGTGCGTTGACTCAAAGTGCTAACGTCATTACTAATTCACAAGGGTTTGCAGATTCGACGATCTTTGCTTCCAGTGGGGTCAGTTTGGGGGCCTTTGGCTTTACTTTGGGAATGGGAAGTGCTCCGGCATCTAGCGGTTTGTTTGGAGCTACTTCACAGTTGGATTTTCTCTCGTCTAGTACAAATGGCTACTTTGTTAGTTTTAATCCCTATGTATTTGCAGGATCCCTGGCTTTAAGTGTGGTTGAGTCGCTTGAGCAATGTACCCCAAGCGAGAATTTACTTGCCATGCACAGACGTCAAGACCTCTCGGTGTACGTGAGTGAGAGTTGTAGTGAGTCACTTCCCATTACGGGTCAATGCTTATCCTATAAAGACAATTTTTGTTCATTTAACGGGGTGTTGGGTAAGATTATCAATCAGCAGGGTAAAGCGCAACTGGGAATGGAGTTCTCAAGTTGTGTGGGACTGAGTAGTCTGGAGATTGCAAAACTTGATTTTTCAAAGATTAATTTCTCTGAATTTACCGGTCAAATAATTCAGCAAGCACAGAGCAATCTTCCTCAAAACATCCGTGCAAATTACTCGCCAATAGTGCCCCAACTTGTTCAAAGCAATCAGCAGGCTATGGGTAACGGGCTCAGTTACCCTTTGCCACAGACTGATGCTGCATCCTCTACAAGAGCACTTAATACAAATAAAAATTGATCAATTACTACTATTGATATGTTCAATAGTTTCTCCCCAACTTTTTCACCCCGCAGGTAAAAATTTTTGAGTTAGTTTAGTTAATAAGATAAAGACAACATGAACAATATCCCTAGCAATTGCAATATACCTATTCAATCTGGTGAATTTAATTTTACTCAACGATTTAAAGTAGTTCAGTGCCTACTAGGTGCGTTTTGTTTACTTTTGAGTTTTAGTACTCTATATTTTTATATTCACCTGGAGCAAATCAAAAAACAAAATGCTAGTAATCAGACAGAAATACTGAATTTAACCAAACAAATTAAGGAGGATCAAAGGCAGTTAAGTGCAAACGATGAGGAAAATATTAAATCAATTGCAACTATTCGATTGGAAAGTGATTTGAAAGTCCAGTCCTTTGCCTATCAAGCCTTGATGTGTGAAGATCTAAGGAAGAAATTAAATCTCTAATAAATGACCTTGCATTAGCGTTGACATTTATAGGTTGCAAATGTGCGGCGTCCATACTCAGTCATTTCTTCTTTAACTATAGTATCAGCACCACTATCAATCGCACTATTCCTTGCCATTTGTACTAAGTTTGACTCAACATCATCAGCGCTTCTTGTGTAAAAACCAAATTCAGTCATAACGCTAACAGTTACCTTGCCCATTGGCTTGCATGAGATCACGTTATTTGAGCTCTGTAGGTTGACATTGACTGAGCCGGGTCGAACTTCAATCATGTGTGAAGCGCATCCGGATAGGTATAAATACACTAATCCAAGGGCTATGCAGATAATCGTATTTGAGCTTTTCATGATTTGACTTTGTTAGGTTGTGCAGTCATTCTATTACAGTTGGTTTTTTTAGGAATCTGTACAAATACGGTGAGCTTGCTTGTTCATTTAGCCACTACCAGTTCATCTATTTAAATGTTCAAGACTTATGCGCGATCTGCGTAGTCAAGGATTAATCAACTTGGGGTGCATAAAGTTGTTCTAACTTAAGGCTCTTTTGTAATGAGAGCTTGGACTTAATAATTGCAAATCACGATGAGGCTTATATTTTCGATATTGGGGGTTCTCTTAAAAAAATGTGCTTGTTTTATCTCAAAGCACTTTCAAAGCGTCAATTACCTTTTTTGAATTTTATTTAAGTGCCATATTAAAATATGCTATAAATATACCAATTAAGTATTAATATAAGCTTTAAATGATTAATTAAATGCGTTTTAATGTAATTATTGCAAATAAGAATCATTCTCATTTGGTTATATAATTTGCTTTAAATCAAATAATTCAAAACATAAATAAATACGCATGAATTTACATCTCATAACAAAAAGGGGAATTGTCTTCCTAATTATGATCATAGGCTTGGAACCCTTTTGTGATTTTGCATTAGGTCAAACAATTGAAACGCCAGGGGGTGCAAACACCTCAATGCGAACAAATTTTGTAGTTCAAGGTGATACCGAAGTAGGCAGCGAAGTTAGACAGAGTATTGGGGGGACTAGTGGTCCAGATAATGAGTTGTGGAGTGTGCACGCTCAAAGTACCTATCTAGAGCAACGTAAAAACAACTTCTATTCGCCGTATTCAGGTGCTAATAGTTTATTGAATCAAACACAGGGTGATAGTGATAGAAGCTTTACTTGGAGTTCTACGCTCTATTTAGGCACAAGGCTTTGGCAAGGCGCTGAAGCTTACTACAACCCTGAGATTTTCGAGGGCGAGCCGTTTTCAAAAGCATTAGTAGGACTGGGCGGTTTTCAAAACGGCGAGCTTCAAAAGGGAATGTATATTCCAGCTATCTTTTATTCTGCAAGAGCGTTTGTAAGGCAAACCATAGGGCTAGGCGGTGGTGAAGAAAAGGTAACGCCCGATGTCGTCAACCAACTAGGAACAACGGTAGATAAGAATCGAATCGTTCTGACTTACGGTAAAGTAGCGTCGCTAGATTTTTTTGACATGAATACCTATAGTCATGATCCAAGACTACAGTTTCTAAATTTCTCAACGTTCTCAAGCGGTGCTTACAGCTACGCCGCAGATGCTAGAGGATTTACATACGGCCTTGTTGCTGAGTGGTATCAAGACGAGTGGGTATTCAAGGTTGGAAGATTATCACTACCAACAAGTCCCAATATCCTGCAGTTAGATTATTCACTAAAAAAAGACTATGAGGATCAACTGGAAGTAACTCGCTCCCATTTATTGGGCGAGCTACCCGGTAAATTAAGGGCAATAATTTTTAGACAACATGCGTATATGGCCACATACCAAGACGCAATTTTGCAGGGACAGCAAAATGGCGCCTTACCCAATATATTAACCGCGCGTTCTGTGAATCAGAGCATGTATGGCTACGGTATCAATGCAGAGCAAGCCATTACCAGTGATCTAGGTATATTTGGTCGTTGGAGTTGGAACAATGATCAAACTGAAACACAAACACTAGATATAGGTCGCTCGGTTAGTTTTGGCTCCAGCCTGAAGGGGAGAGCTTGGAGAAGGGAGGAAGATACTTTTGGATTTGCACTTGCAGTCAATGCAATCTCTGGTGCTGAAATTCAATACCTTCAAAAGGGTGGAATGACTATGTTTATCGGAGATAGTGCCCTAGAATACAAACCTGAACAAATATTAGAAACTTACTATAGTGCTAAATTGGCAAAAGGTTTTTTTCTATCAACGGATTTTCAACGCATAACAAATCCAGCCTATAACGCAAGCAGAGGGCCTGTTAACGTGGGGAGCCTAAGATTGCACTATGAATTTTGATTTACTGCATTCAGTGTGATTCTTAAAGAGTCCACCATAGGGAAAGTTATTAATAGTTAGACTGTTGTTGTCCGTAGCACATAAATCTCTTCCTAAATGAGTCAAGACAGGCTTATATTCCCGTTACTTTGGCCCCTTACATAATCTAACAAATGATCTCTAAATACTTTGGAAATTGGTGAGGGCTTTTTGCCTTTGGCGCTGACGATGTGCCAACTCGATTCGATTGGGAAATCCATACACTTGAGCACAGCCACATCATGCTTATTGCTTGAATCGCCCAACGAGTACTCTGAGAGCACGGCTAGTCCCAGACCGCCAACAACGGCTTGTTTAATCGCCTCATTGCTGCCTAGCTCTAGGCGTACGTTAGGCTTGAATTTTAATTTTTTAAAATGAAAATCAGTTGACATCCGAGTTCCTGAACCCGTTTCTCTAAATATAAATTTTTCATTCTTTAATGAATTAAGTTGAATATTTTTCTGCTTGGCAAGCTTATGATTTTTTGGCGCTATAAGCACCAAAGGATTTGGCATAAAAGCTTCATCCTCAATTTCTATATTCACCGGAGGCTGGGACATGATATAAAGATCATCCAAGTTTTCCTCAAGACGCTTGACGACGCCGTCCCTATTAAGGATCTCCAAAGCAATCTCAATTTCCGGATATTTTTCACAAAACGTACCCAGTAATCTAGGGATGAAATATTTTGCAGTGCTTACAACGGCTACCTTAAGCCGGCCTTTTGTGAGCCCTTTTAATCCCAGCGTGTGCTGCTCAAATGCTTCCCATTCATGTGAGATGGCTCTTGCTGTTTTAGCCAGTTCGTAGCCCGCTTGAGTGAGATGAACTCTGCGAGACACCACTTCGTATAGCGCTAACCCAACCGAATCTGTGATTTCCTTTAATTGCATTGAGGCGGTAGGTTGGGTGACATGAACAACTCTGGCTGCAGCGCTCACACTTCCTGTATCCGCCAGCGCTAAGAAAAGTCTTAATTGACGAAAGGTAATATGCATAGATATTTATCTATATATAGTCGATGAATTATTGATTTTACTTTATATATGATTTTTTTTATCATTGGTAAAAAAGGAGACTAAATGACAAATCTATTAGACCCATCCATTTTGTTTTTCATTTTCGGGGTTTTTGCAGGCTTGGTGAAATCTAATTTAGAAATACCACAGCCTATTTCTAGATTTCTCTCCCTCTACTTATTAATGGCCCTTGGACTTAAGGGTGGTTTCGCCCTTAACCAATCTGGTTTCACGCCTGATATTGGAACGAGCCTTGGGCTTGCAATAGGTTTAGCCATAGTCATTCCAATAGTAGGATATAACCTCTTGAAAATAAAGCTTGCTCCTTTGGATGCCGCAGCTATTTCCGCAACTTATGGCTCCATTAGTGCGGTTACATTCATCACAACGACACAGGCGCTGGATTTGAGCGGAATAACTTACGGCGGGCATATGGCAGCAGCGATGGCTTTGATGGAATCTCCCGCTATAGTAATTGCCATTATCCTTGCTAACAGAATAAGGCAACAACGCCAAGGGACCCATCAAAAGCACATCTCCATTGGAACAGTGCTTCATGAATCATTTACAGATGGGGGGCAACTTCTTTTACTAGGATCTCTAGTTGTGGGACTTGTATCTGGAGAGTATGGTCACAAAGTAATGGCACCTTTTTCAATAGACCTCTTCAAAGGGTTGTTGGCCTTTTTTTTGTTGGATATGGGATTGCTTGCGGCTAAAAATATGGGTGAGTTAAAAGGAAAGCCCGTCATTGCCTTCCTCTATTCTTTTGGAGCCCCACCTATTCATGCCTTTATTGCCCTCGGTTTTTGCCATTTACTTCAGATTCCCCTGGGAGATTCAATTTTGTTGATGTTACTGGCCGCTAGTGCATCGTACATTGCTGTTCCTGCCGTGCTACGTCACGCTATGCCTGAAGTTAATCCAGCTTTGTATATGGGTACGTCCTTAGCGATCACGTTTCCGTTAAACATAATCATAGGTATTCCTGCCTACAGTTGGATCGCGAAATATTTGATGTAAGAAACCCTTTTTGTAAAAAGATGGTTTATTCCAGCACAAAAGCCAGTTTACTCACGCAACATGGGAAAGAGATTGTTATCTCACCCCTGTTATCAGTCTCGAACGGCATAGAAATAATACATGTAACTGACTTTGACACTGACCAGCTTGGCACTTTTACTCGTGAAATTCCTAGATTTGGTTCTCAACTCGAAGCGGCTAGAGAGAAAGCGCGAATAGGCATGCAAATATCTGGTTTAACAACCGGAGTTGCGAGTGAGGGAGCGTTCTCAAATGATCCATACACTGGGATACTACCCTGGAATTACGAATTAGTAATTTTGATTGATGACTTACGTAG
This sequence comes from uncultured Burkholderiales bacterium, assembly GCA_903896615.1. Lineage (GTDB taxonomy): Bacteria > Pseudomonadota > Gammaproteobacteria > Burkholderiales > Burkholderiaceae_C > Limnohabitans. Next base: position 4,152 of record CAITYM010000014.1, on the reverse strand, counting down.
TATCGAAATAGTGGGGCATTCCGGTGGAGCGGCACAAAGCGCTAGTAAGAGCATAAGTAATTTCGATGAGGTTGAGGGGTTCTTAGAGATTGCAAATTTTCCAAGTCATCAACTTATTGTTCGTCCTGATGACGAATACCATCCAGAATTCAAAAAGGGAATTAACGACATCGAATCACTGGAAGCAGCGATTCAGTGGGCAAGGCAGAAATCCAAGCAAGGAAAAATATTCCTCGAAAATGATCTAAGAGCTCACGCAAATCCCACCCGAATGGCAAATATTTTGAAAGCTACTGAAGACTTATCACGGAAGTTAAATTCCTTATGCCCAGAGTGTAAATTTCCAGGTTTCCAAGTTACAGATTTAAGGAAGGGGTTGCGCTGCCTTCATTGCTCTATGCCAACGCATCTTCCAATTGCTGAAGTATGGTCTTGTATCAAATGTAATTTCAGGACTGAGTTAGTTGTAGCTGAAAAATTTGCGGACCCCTCTAAATGTCCGAAGTGCAATCCATAATTACTAAATGCTTGCCCCGTAGCGTGCTTTGAGATCTTTAGATCTCCGGATATGTTTTCTCTTATATCTAATTGATAAATTAAGCCGCTCATTTTTTCTACAAATTCTCATTTGTTTTATAAAGTTCACTGAAAAGAGCTTTGTTGCCATTTCATAAGGTAATAAATTTCGCATTATGAAATTGTGCGTTGCAACATAAAAAACCAAATTCTGAATTGACTTATCCTAATATCACGGTGCAGATAAGTCTTTCGCATTGTGAAATTATTAATATAACTATATGATTTTAAACATTTAAATATATTATTGTTGCGACGCAGCAAATCGATTTTTTCTAAAATTAACTCATAAACTGAGTGCATCAGATCCTTTGAAAAGGACGACAAAGCCGGGGGCAAGAAAAGGGATAGGTTTCAGTCAATTATTTATTACTAAGGGAGCTAGCACAATGAGTACACGTAAAGCAGAGGCAGCAGCAATTCAAAAAGATTGGGATACCAATCCCCGTTGGAAAGGTATCAAGCGAGGCTACACGGCAGAGGACGTTGTACGTCTTCGTGGCTCAATTCGTAAGGAATATACATTGGCTCAAAACGGAGCTGAGAAATTATGGGATTTGGTCACCATCGAAGAATATGTCAACTGCTTGGGTGCACTTACTGGTGGGCAAGCTATGCAACAAGTTAAAGCAGGCATAAAGGCCATTTACTTATCTGGTTGGCAAGTTGCAGCAGACAACAACACTTATGCATCCATGTATCCTGATCAGTCCTTGTATCCCGTTGATTCGGTTCCCAAAATGGTTGAAAAAATCAACAATACGTTTGAGCGTGCTGATGAGATTCAATGGGCAAAGGGCGTTAATCCCGGTGACGCTGGCTATATTGATTATTTTGCTCCAATTGTGGCTGACGCCGAGGCAGGTTTTGGCGGAGTATTAAATGCGTTCGAACTTTGCAAATCACTCATCAAAAACGGAGCAGCTGGTGTTCACTTTGAAGATCAGCTCTCATCTGCTAAGAAGTGTGGACATTTAGGTGGAAAAGTTTTATTGCCTACAAATGAATCAGTTCAAAAGCTCATTTCTGCTCGACTAGCGGCGGATGTAATGGGTGTGCCTACTGTGATTTTGGCAAGAACCGACGCAGAAGCAGCTGACCTATTAACATCAGATTACGATGAGCGTGATAAGCCGTTCTTAACGGGTGAGCGCACGCCCGAGGGTTTTTATAAAACCCATAAGGGCATCGAGCAAGCCATCTCCAGAGGATTGGCTTATGCAGAGTATGCCGATATGGTTTGGTGTGAAACTGGGACACCAGATTTGAATTTTGCTAGAAAATTTGCGGAAGCAATTCGAAGCAAATTTCCAGGCAAATTGCTGGCTTATAACTGTTCACCTTCCTTTAACTGGAAGAAAAACTTGGATGATGCGACGATTGCTAAATTTCAGCGTGAATTAGCAGCAATGGGTTACAAATACCAGTTCATCACCTTAGCGGGCATTCACTCCATGTGGTACAACATGTTTGACCTTGCACAGGACTACGCAAAACGAGGCATGACAGCATATGTGGAGAAAGTACAAGAGCCTGAGTTTGCCGCAAGGGATAGGGGTTACACCTTTGTTTCTCATCAGCAAGAGGTGGGTACCGGTTATTTCGATGATGTAACTACAGTCGTTCAAGGCGGAAGATCCTCTATTACTGCTTTGACTGGATCTACTGAGGAAGAGCAGTTCCATTAATGTAGGGATCTACAAACGCCGAGCTTATCTTGGGTTGTCTCTTGGTTTTATAGACTAAGTGATGACCCATTTTTACGCGGCTCTTGCATGAATGAAAAATTCAAGGTGCAAGTCTTTCTCGAATCCAATGCTCTTTGGTCTCTCCCGTCGGGGCTAAATGAGTTGCCTTTGTATAAAGCAATCTGTCGTGCAATCTGTTAGGACGTCCCTGCCAAAACTCCCATCGATCGGGACGCAGTAAATATCCCCCCCAATGAGGCGGTCTAGGAGGGTTCAGTAAGAACTTTGCTCCAAATTTGGCGGCTTGGGTAACTAGGTAGGTACGAGAAGCAATGACTTGACTTTGCGGACTTGCCCAGGCCCCAATTCGTGAATCCAAGGGTCTACTGTTAAAGTAAGAGTCGCTCTCAGATTCGCTGATTTTCTCGACCCTACCCTCTATACGCACAACTCGCTCCAATTCAACCCAGTGAAATTGCAGTGAGGCAAATGGATTGCCGTCCAACTCTTTGCCCTTTCTACTTTCGTAGTTGGTGTACCAAATTAAGCCCTCAGGTCCCGATCCTTTGACGAGTACTACCCTTGTGCTTGGGCGCAGATCACTACCGACGGTGGCAAGTGTCATTGCATTGGGCTCGGGGATTTTTGATTCAATGGCTTCACTTATCCAGGCTTCAAATTGCAGGTGCGGCAACTCATGGGATGCCTTTTCATTAAGTTCTTTGAGCTCATAGCTCTTGCGCATATCGGCTAGTGATTGAATGGACATGGAGTAGTTACGGAGTTGATTAGAATTGTCATCCAAGGGAAAAAACATTAAAACAAACCACTATCATGCAACAAAAATTACCTACTGTTGTCCTTTTGTGCGCAGGGCGCAGCGAGAGGTTTAGAGCTCACGGAGGCGTAGGCAGTAAACTTGATGCAAAATTGGGATCTTTGAGTGTCAAAGAACACGTGATTCAAAGCATACAACGTAGTGGTCTGAAGTATGTGATTGTAGAACCAAAGGATTTAGCCCACCTTAGCGAACCGGGAATGGGCGATAGCATTGCCTTTGGAGTTGCTCAAACAATCCAAGCAGGACTTAAAGATCCTGCCCAGTTGCCAACGGGATGGCTGATACTGCCGGGCGATTTGCCACTTATCCAAAGTGCAACCTTAGCGCGGATAGCAAATGATTTGATTTGTGCCGAGCAAAGTTTAATTGAGCAAAGTCTTCACCAAATGAAGGCGGCACGTGTCACCTTAGCCCCGGTGTTTGAGGGACAAAGGGGGCATCCGGTTGCCTTTTCTAAAGCTTTCCTTAAGGATTTGTTGGCACTTAAGGGAGATTCAGGTGCCAAGGATATATTGCATGCCTACCCGCCTCAATTGGTGGCGGTTCAAGATATTGGGTGCGTTTTTGACGTTGATACGCCCGCACTTTTGGCTGAAGCACACGCAAGGTGGGATACTCAAGCAAGAGTAGATTAAGCGTGCACAGCACTTCACATTTTAAAATCACCGAATTAAACATTTAATAGGCTCTTATGATTCATAGCGTTGTACAAAAAGTAACTGAGCGTATCAAACTTAAGAGCCTTACAACTCGTCTTGAGTATCTAAGCCGAATTGAGGTCATGGCATCGCGTCAAAGAGGCAGTGATAGATTAGGGTGCGGCAACGTAGCTCATGCGACAGCTGCAATGCCAGTAAAAGATCGGTTTAAAGTTGTCAGCGAAAGAGCGCCTAATATAGGTATTATCAATGCCTATAACGATATGCTCTCAGCACATGCCCCACTTAGAAACTTCCCCGAGATCATTAAAGATGAGGCCCGTTTGTGCGGTGCAACTGCTCAGGTGGCTGGGGGGGTGCCTGCGATGTGCGACGGAATCACTCAGGG
>CAITYM010000013.1 GCA_903896615.1 uncultured Burkholderiales bacterium | reverse complement strand
TCAGTCTTTGAGCACGGGGTCAGTTGGACTGCTGACTAGCGCACAGATACAGGGTCTGAGCGTGCTGGAGCTTAGCACGATGAGCACCTCTCAAGTAGGCGCACTGTCAACGCTTAGTTTGCCCTACCTAAGTACTGCCCAGATGGCAGGCTTCACAACTGCCAACCTAGGGGGCCTAACGACTCAGCAAATGGGCGTTATAGCAACTCAAGATTTAGTGGCTTTAACTACGTTACAACTTAATTCGCTGACTCAAAGCGAATTAGACGCGATTTCGAGCTCAGGCATTTCCGCCCTTACAACAGCCCAGATTGCAGGCATTCAATCGGATAATTTTGCCTTGTTAACTGCAAATCAAATAGGGGGACTTACATCTAAACAGATCATAAGTCTCAAAGGACCTCAGATTTCAGCACTCACCACAACCCAAGTAGGTGGATTAACTTCAAGTCAAATTTCAATACTCAGTAATACTCAACTTACACAGTTCAGTACATCTGATATCTCCTCTTTAACGACCAATGCAATTATGGGATTTAGTGATCCACAACTTGGATCATTAAATACGGCACAGCTTGCAGCTTTCACAACGACACAGGCATCATATCTAAAAACTCTCACCCCATTAGTTCTTGACCTCAGTGGGATTGAAGCGTTAACTACGGCTAATGTAGCCAACTTAAGCTCTCAGGCATTTAACGTTCTTACCTCAACAAGTAGTGACCCAGGTATTCAAACACAACAAATTGGTAAGTCCGGTGTATCGTTTGATCTAGGCAACTCCGGCCAAGCCTCTAACGTGGGATGGATTACTCCGGGAGAAGGGTTCTTGGTTCATTTGCCCAAAGGGGCGACCACGATCACAAACGGTTCAGAGCTGTTTGGCTCAGCTACAGTTTTACCAAACGGCCAAACTGCCCCTAATGGATTTGCTGCACTATCTGCGTTCACAACGCCTGGTGAAACTGAGATCACAGCGAGTGATCCGATATTCAATGAATTAGAGGTCTGGGTAGACACGGGCACCAATGGCTCAACACCTACGGGTAACTTGTATACGCTCGCTGAGTTGAATATAAAGTCCTTGAACCTTAACGCTGTGCAGGCCAACATAAATAGTAATGGCAATAACATTGGACTAATATCTTCCTATACGACAACAAATGGCCAAACTCACGAGATGGCAGATGTTTGGCTAACTTCGACCAGTGGAACGCTAAACTCCACAGCCCAGCTTACGGCTGCGCTTAACGCCTATACAACGGGTGTCGCTGGATCTGTGCCGGGGAATGGAACCAATGTTGTAGCTAGCACTACAAACGTGACCTCACTTGGCGCCTCTACAGGCAGCTCAACCGCAGCCCAATCACTGACAGCAGCGCTGACCCAGTCGCTGACCCAGTCTCTTAGCCAGTACAACCAATTGTCTAACGGCGTAAGTGGCGCGAGTGGCTCAAGTTCAGCCCTCGCAGCAACAAGCATCCTACCTCCAACCATACTGGGAGGTAGTGCCTTAGTTAATGCAGGTAATGGATCTAGTAGTTCGATGCCATCTGAGGGTGGACCTCCGCCAAGTTCACTTGGTAGCGCTAAGACTTAGTTGCACGCAAGTTGTGACTTTAAAGATCTAATCCAGTCGCATTTAATCAGTCACATCGACTCAGTGAGCATCTGAACATAGTCAGATTCACTTGCAATTCTCGGATTGGTTTTATGGCAATGATCAGCAGTTGCGCCGGCAATGATTTTGTCAAACCAATCTTCCTTAACCCCCATATCACTCAAACCTTTTGGCAATCCAAGTGCCGCATTCATGTCTTTGATTGCGTTTGTGATGATTAAACATGCATCCTCTGGGCTTGAGGATTTTAGATTCATGGCAGATGCCATTCTCTGTAACCGGCTTTCTTTCACAATAGACTCAGCGCGACTGTTAAATCTAATGACTGCAGGCAGAAAAACCGCATTCAACGTGCCGTGGTGAAGGGCTGGATTCACCCCGCCTAAGCTGTGACTGAGGGAGTGCACACACCCTAAGCCCTTTTGAAAGGCCATCGCCCCTTGCATAGACGCGCACATCATGTTCATCCGTGCCTCTTTGTCTAGCCCGCTCAAAGTGGCTTTTTGAATGTTTAACCAACCCCTTCTTAGACCCTCGAGTGCGATGCCGTCTGCGGGAGGATTAAAGCTAGGGGCCATAAACGTTTCCATGCAATGCGCAATAGCATCCATCCCCGTTGCAGCAGTTAATAGGGGCGGCAGAGCAAGCGTAAGTTCTGGATCTAGCAATGCAACCTTCGGTACCAAATGCCAGGAATGAAACCCAAGTTTGCGTCCATCCTCTACGATCAAAATTGCGCCTCTTGCAACCTCACTGCCAGTGCCGGCTGTTGTGGGAACTGCGATGAGTGGTAAAACTTTATCGGTAATCTTAGGGGATCCCCCCTCTATCGTTGCGTAATTTTTGAGAGGACCTGAATGTGTGGCCGCAATCGCTACACCCTTTGCACAGTCAATTGAGGAGCCCCCGCCTAAGGCGATTAAACCGTCACAACCATTTTGCTTACACAGCTCAACCGCGTCTCTAACCGCATGCTCAGTGGGGTTAGAGGGAGTTTGATCAAATACGCAGGTTTTACCAGGGCCCAGATGAGTTAAATGTTTTAGTGCGATATCTAAAATACCTACAGCTTTAATACCCTGATCCGTAATAATTAGCGGCTTGGTAATTCCATATTTTTTACATTCCTCGCCGAGAGTAGCTATCACTCCAAAGTCGATATTAATTTGAGTTATGTAGAAGATATTTGCCATAGTGTAAAAATAGTAAGAATATTAACCGTATTGAATTCAGTCTAGATCGCAGCCAAGTTGTGAAGCTAATGTGACTTAGCCATTTCGATTGAAAGTATACCCAAGCAAAACCTAGTTCACTGCACTTTAAAAATAAGGGAAAATAGCGATATGAAAGCAACTCAACCCCATACTTTTATAAATGCAGATTCAGATTTAAACCCAGACGCAGATCCCGCATCGCTTACTCCTGCCATGAATTCTGTACTTGAGAATATGAGGAGGGCCAATAGACCTGCCATTCACACTTTAAGTCCAGCAGAAGCTAAAACACTCTATGCAAAAGGTGCAGATATTCTTGAGGTACACAGTCCTCATATGCACAGTGAGGAGACCTATCAGGTCAGTGCACTAGATGGTCACCGAATCTTACTTAAGCTTTGGAGGCCAGTGCATATGCAATCAGTTGCTAAACACGGCACCCATCATTTAGCTCCAGCTTTAATTTATTTTCACGGTGGCGGATTTACGATCGGCAGTATTGAGACTCATGCAACGCTTTGTAAAGTAATTGCAAAGCTTTCACAAATGCCTGTGATAAGTGTGGAGTACAGATTAGCTCCAGAATTTACTTTTCCTGTCGCCCATAACGATGCATGGTCAGCGTGTGAATGGATATTTAAAAATGCAACTTACTTAAGACTAAGTGCAAAACATCTCTTTGTAGGTGGTGACAGTGCTGGTGGGACACTCAGTCTTTACTGTGCGCAGCAAGCGGGCCTCACCGGACACAGCTTTAGGGGTCAAATACTTTATTACCCTGGGTGCGCTGATAATCAGAATATGCCTTCTCATAAAGCTTATGCAGTTGGTTACCTTTTAGAACAAAAGAGTATCGATTATTTCTACGGGCTTTATCTTGCTGGCCCAGACAGAACCCGATTAATGTCAGATTGGCGATTTAGTGCACTTTGTTCGCCTCACCTTAAATTGTTGCCCCCAACTTGGATTGGGCTCGCACAGTGTGACCCACTGAGGGATGAAGGAACGGCCTTAGTGCATGCGCTTAAAGCCTTGGGGTGCAATGTTAAAGCCCGTATTTACAAAGGCGTTATTCACGGTTTTGTAAAGATGGGGCGCTTCATTCCCGAGGCCGTGGAAGCTCACGTTGACGCGAGCGATTTTTTACGTTCATTCCTTTGAAAACCTTAATCTATGATCATCACTCCTTCAATTCCTGAGCAAAAGGTATCAATTTCAGATTTCAGACTACAGCACCGCTTAAGAGTTCGGTGGTCTGAGGTAGATATGCAAAAGGTGGTTTTCAACCCGCACTACCTTACCTACTTTGATGTCGCGGTATCTCAGTATTGGCGTGAGCTTGCCCTCCCGTATGAGCACACACTGAACACATTGAATGGTGATTTGTTTGTCAAAAAAGCCAGTCTGGAGTACAACGGCTCTGCTGTGTTTGACGAGTCCCTTGCGGTCTGCCTTCGTTGCGAGAGAACGGGACGTAGCTCCATGACTTTCAAAGGCGCAATCTTTAGGGACTCAGAGGCGCTTATCCTGGGAGAGATTGTTTACGTATTTGTAGATCAGATGTCAAAAACTTCTAAACCGATTCCTGATGCATTAAAGGAATTAATATCTAGGTACGAAAAGGCGCAGGAAACCGTAAATCTACGTGTAGGTGAATGGAGTGAACTAAAGGAGGATGCCATAAAAATAAGGCACGACGTATTTGTAAAAGAACAAGGCGTACCGCTTGAGATTGAAATCGATGAATTGGATCAAACTGGTATACACGCAGTCTTGTACAACGGCTTTAACATTCCTATTGCGACCGCAAGACTGGTTCGGTCCTCGCACTCACCGCAAACCAACGCAAGTAAGATTGGGCGAATGGCTGTGAGAAAAGATTTGCGAGGGTCTCACTGGGGTTCTAAAGTACTCAAATCTTTAGAGGGAGTCGCGATAGCTAGGGGTGATAGGTTTTTATCTCTTAGCGCGCAAATACAAGCTAAGGATTTTTATACCAAACACGGGTTTACTCAAAAGGGCTCAGTTTATGAAGAGGCCGGTATTTCTCATGTTGAGATGATTAAAAATATTTAGTGCTCTATGAATCAATATTTAGATTTATGCAGATATTTTTTTAATCGTAATTTCTGGCTGTCTTGCAAGACTTCACAACAAAATCAACATCCTTCGGGTATTCAAATCCCGCGCCGTCATTAACATCAACCAATGCAGCCGCCCCTGCACCAACAAGTAAGTTTCCAAAGTTTGATGCAGTAACGGATGAGGAAACACGCATCATATGGGGTTCAAAATAGTTGCTTCTGCAAAAGAGCACCAAATCTCCGAATCCTTTTTGAACCTTTGCCACTCCGGGGGTCAAAATATTCCATTCTCCATTTTCGTTGCTTAAATGACAAGATGCTTCAACGCGTTGATTAGCGCAGTATGTTGTAACGTGAACATCCTCAAATCGACCCGAAATTACAGTTGCGCAACCAGTTAGTAACACTAAGGCGCCAACCATGAGAATCTTGATTGAGTTAACGGCGTATTTCATTTCTTATGCCTAATTAAAAACTAATAATAACGACACCTGGATCCCCGCTCAACCCAGGACATGAAGTTGCACCTCCGCTTGGGATCACACCTCCGTTACCCCCGTTGCCATCTGGTGCCAATGTTGTATTTGTTGTGCAAATCCCAGCCAGTGAACCACCAGATCCGCCGGTTCCGTAGTATTGCAACTGCCCAGTGATTAGGTTGGGCGCTCCCAGGCCAGGTTGTGGACCAACTCCAGTACCCGTTGCGCCGCCTGGACCATTAGCTCCCGCACCACCGCCCTCGTTTGATCCAACAATCACAGAGCCTCCAGCAAAGGTAACTATATTTGTTGGACTGAGTGCATTAGTACCCGGCTCACCACCTCCACTACCGCCTGCTGTATTTCCAGCGGGCAGACCGCCAAGGGCTTGTATAGATCCGAAAGATGAAGGTTGTCCTGCCTGTGGAGCGACCGAGGGTGTGGGTGCGGCATTAAATATACCTCCAGCACCTGGGGCTCCCACTTGAATCGTAAAGGGCTGAGAAGTCTGAGCGTTGACATAGTTAATGGGTACGTTATCGTAATGGAGGAATCCACCTGCTCCGCCACCTGCTCCTGCTGCTACGGTGTTTCCAAATGCACCACCTCCACCACCGCCTACAACCAATACACTCATACTTGAAATGCCGGTTGGCGTGAGTTTGTATTGCCCAGCGGAAAGACCTGGCATGAACAAACTTGTTAAGGGGAAAAATGCGGTAACGCAGTTATCGATTAAGGCTGTAGGCGTAGTGTTCGTTGGGCATTGACCCATACCAATTGCGGGGAAGAAGGTTCCTGCCGGCTGATTTATTAGCGAAGCGCCGGAGAGGACAAAGGCGCTTGTTGCTGTAAATTCAACAATGTTTTGCGGCAAAACATAAAATTGGAATAACTGTGAATATGTTTGGGGGTTACCGGGACACTGCGCATTTATCCTAATGGGCGTAGGACCAGGTGTTGAACTGAGACTACCCGTAATGAGTCCGCTAGGGGAGATCGGATTTAAACCGCTTGGCCAACTTGGATCAACAACATTGATGTACTGGGGATTTCCTGTTGTGCAGGTAGCCTGCATTTGTACGCTAACTTGATTGTATTTTGGCGACAAAGAAGTGTTGTAGACACCTAGAATTAAGTTTTGCTGCCAAGTGATTTCACCAGCAGCAATCGGAGTCAAGGAATAAGTTGCACTTTGAGTTACGCTGTGCTGAAGATCAATAACTTCAAATGTGAACGAATCAGCCTGCGTAAAACCCGGTCTTTGCGTATAAGTGAAGTACCCAGTGCTTGAAGATATGTTGGGTGTAATGATTGACACGCTACCATTAGCAGCGTTTGTTGCAACCAATTGAATAGGATAGTTATTAGGGTTACTGATTTGTATAAACCCGTTTGTCATCCCCTGGGTAGGATCATACGTACCGCTTTGGGCAGCTACAGAGACTGCAACATGAGAATCATAATGCTCATTAACCGTAAAAGCGACATTGGCTAACCCAGAGAATTGACTGTTATTGTCTTCAACATAGAACACAAACGTGTCCGCGCCTCCGTTGCTTCTGTCACCTGTGAACCTATTGGCTGGCGGCGTATAGGAGAACGTCCCGGTGGAGGGATTGATACTTAAAACCCCTCCAAGGCCGACTCCGTAATACTGATTTACCTGATTAGGAACAGCGTTATTGTTAACATGAAAGGTAACCCCGGTTAAGCTAGTTGTATTGAGTAGGGTGCCCGAGAATCCAACCGTATTTTCGTTAACCTGGTACGTTTCACTATTGAGCGTTAAAGTGAGCTGAGTCGTCTTATTACTTGTACCGTTCTTGCATGCATTACCCCCCAGTGCACCTAGCGTTGCCACACAGGCAGCGTCCGCTCCGCCCCCACCGCACCCGGTGAGTACTACGCAGCAAAAAGCAATGCACAAAATTCCCAAAATTCGGGACCGTGCGCTTAATAGTTTTGTGAGGTGATTTTCTTGCATGTACCTGATTCGGTAGATGCAAGATTTTCTTGAGCAGGAAAGTTGGATTATTTTTTAACCTGTAAGTATTCATTCTGGTTACAGATTGATTAAATACCAACTATTTAGGGTTCCAAGCTTTAATTTAGAGGCTGAAGATAGCAATTTCATCACGACTGCTAAATGACTCATTAAGAAATAATCTCCTATATTTGAATTATTTCTTGAGACTTTGTAACTTTGCAAAAGCAGCAGACATCGCAGTTCCACTGTTGTCTACAGGTTTAGCTCTCCCTTGGTTCACATTTTGGTGAGTTCTGGGAGATTTCTGGAAATGATTTGCCGCGCCATTTGCGGGGTTCATCTCAGGTCCCGCATCAAGTTTCATGGTGAGGGCGATCCTTGATCTCGGTACATCCACAGACACGACTCGAACATCGACAATGTCACCCGTTTTAACTACCTCTCTAGCATCTGTGATGAATTTATGGCTGAGTTGGCTGACATGGATTAATCCGTCTTGATGAACACCTAAATCAACAAAAGCACCAAAAGCTGCAACATTGCTTACGGTTCCTTGCAGGAGCATACCCTCCCTCAGGTCCTTAATGTCCTTAACTTCTGCGTTTAGTTTTGCGACTTTAAAGGAGGGCCTTGGATCGCGACCTTTTTTCTCTAATTCCTGAAAAATATCCTTTACAGTCACAATCCCTACGCCGTCTTGTACGAAAAGTTCCGGCTTCAGAGTCCGAATCTTCTCGGGTTGCCCCATCAGCTCATCGACTGGACAAGACGCTTTGACGATGATTTGCTCCACAAGTGGGTAACTCTCTGGGTGCACGCCTGTCATATCTAGAGGATTGTCCCCGCCTCTTATTCTTAAAAATCCAGCACTTTGCTCAAACGTCTTTGCCCCAAGACCCGTTACCTCTAGCAATTGCTTCCTATTCTTAAATGCGCCGTTTTTCTCACGCCAGCGAACAATTGACTGCGCAGTCGTGTTTGAGAGTCCCGATACCCGGGCCAAAAGCGGCGTACTCGCAGTGTTGAGATCAACACCTACTGCGTTAACGCAGTCCTCAACAACTGCATCAAGTGCTTTATCAAGTTGACTCGGATTTACATCATGCTGGTATTGTCCAACGCCTATAGATTTAGGAGTAATTTTGACAAGCTCCGCTAAAGGGTCTTGTAGTCTTCTAGCAATACTTGCAGCACCTCTAAGCGATACATCAACGTCTGGCATCTCCTTGGATGCATATTCACTGGCACTGTATACGGAAGCGCCTGCCTCACTTACAACTACTTTTTGTATAGGTCCCGCGGATGAGCTCTCACTTGAATTCTTATTGTGCATTGACAACAACTCTATAAGCTCAGCGGCCAACTGATCCGTTTCACGGCTAGCAGTTCCGTTACCAATGGCAATTAGATTAACATTGTGACGCGCACAAAGTTTATAAAGAGTCTCAAGCGAACCCTTCCAGTCTCGCCTGGGCTCATGGGGATAAACAGTAGAAGTATCTACGAGCTTACCGGTCTCATCAACAACGGCGACTTTTACACCCGTTCTAATTCCAGGATCTAGCCCCATAACAACCCGCTTACCCGCGGGTGCTGCAAGTAACAGATCTCGCAAATTATCAGCAAATACTTTGATTGCAACTTCCTCCGCTTGTTCGCGAATACGGGTGAGGAGATCGCGCTCTATGGATAGACTCAACTTAACTCGCCAAGTCCAACTAACGCATTTGCGAATAAAGTCATCCCCTGCTCGGCTGCGGTGAGACCATTTAAGGTGATGTGCAATCCGGCCCTCAGCAAGCATCTCTGTAGGAGTCATTGCTGGGGATACGGGGTCTGCCTCACTCGAGGCAGGAGTAGGTAATTCAATCTGCAAGGATAAAACACCTAAAGTTCGCCCGCGTAGCGCAGCCAATATGCGGTGCGAGGGGATACGCACCAAAGGCTCGGAGTAATCAAAGTAGTCGCTGAACTTTTGCGCATCCGCGATCGGCTCTTTGGAGCTGACTTGGGTACTTTTGAGGACTGCGTTTTCCCACAACCACTCACGCAAACTCTGAACAAGTGCTGGATCCTCAGCAAAGCGTTCTGACAAAATATCCCGAACGCCGTCCAAAACTTTTTGTGCAGTGGTGAAATCAGCACCTTCTACAGCGAGAGGATCCCCTGCTGCCCTGATATATTGTTCTGCACTTTTTAGCGGATCTAAGGCTGGATCATTAAAAAGTAAGTCCGCTAAGGGCTCAAGTCCCGCCTCTTTTGCGATTTGCCCTTTTGTTCGACGCTTTGGTTTAAAAGGAAGGTACAAATCCTCCAAAATTACTTTAGTCGAGGCGTGCTCGATCAGATTTTGCAACTCAGGTGTTAGTTTGCCCTGTGACTCAATGCTTTTAAGCACAGCTTCTTTCCTATCACTTAGCTCACGCAAATAACCCAGTCGAGTCTCAAGGTCCCTAAGTTGAGTGTCATCCAAGCCCCCAGTGACCTCTTTTCTATACCTGGCGATAAAAGGGACCGTGGATCCTTGATCAAGAAGTGTTACTGCGGCCTCAACCTGTTCGGGTTTAACCGTTAATTCAAGAGCGATTTGTTTTATTATTTTTGAAGACATTAAAGGCTGATTTATCGAAAAATTAAAAATGAAAAAGCGAAGGAATTGCTTACGGATCTACTCACTGCAAACTGCATAGCCCCTAGCAGTGATTAAATATTGTCAAAGTTCTTTCAATGCGTTCCTAAGTTCATCGCCAATCTCTGGACGAAGAGCAAAAGGATCGGGGGGTTGTGTATTATCCAGTATCGATTGCATCCGTTTTTGGACGTTACCCAGCGCCTGTGGGTGACTGAAAATATAGAACTGATCCCCTGCAAGAGCCGCAAAAACCTTCTCAGCCACTTCCTGTGCGCTAATTTTCCCAGAACTCACCGCTTTATCTAGCATTTCTTTACCAATCTTTTGGCTTAAAGTTAGGTGCTTGTTCGGTTCTTGAAAGCTCTCGTTAATTGCAGTTGGTACGAAATAGGGGCATAAAACACTCGCACTCACCTGCGAACTTACAAGTCGTAAATCTTGATACAAAGTCTCAGTCAGTGCCACCACAGCGTGTTTACTCACGTTGTAGATACCCATATTAGGAGGGGTCAACAACCCAGCCATACTCGCTGTGTTCACAATGTGACCTTGCCACAAAGGATCACGCTTTGCAGCTGCAAGCATAAGAGGTGTAAATATACTAACCCCGTTAATGACTCCCCAAAGGTTCACCCCTAGCAAGCGCTCCCATTCCTGGCTACTATGTTCCCATATTAGCCCCCCGGAGACAATACCTGCGTTATTCATCACCACATTTGGTACATTATGTTGGGAGCTGATGCGCTTTGCTAACGCAGCCATACCTAGTGGATCAGATACATCAACGACAAAGGAGTGTGAGGATCCTCCAAACTCCTGTACAAGCGAATTAATTTCTTGTTCAGCAGATATAAGTTGCTGT
>CAITYM010000012.1 GCA_903896615.1 uncultured Burkholderiales bacterium | reverse complement strand
TTTAAGCCAATATCTGCCTTAACGATACCCCAGTGATCTAAGATTAATGCATTGGTGAGCACCGTGTCCATAGCGCCTTGACTGCTCGAGCGCTGGCTTTGCGCCATGCCGTCTCGAATGGTTTTTCCGCCTCCAAATTTGACCTCTTCGCCGTAAGAGCCTGCACGAAGTGTGAGGTCATCTTCCACCTCCAAAATGAGTGCGGTATCTGCTAGGCGCAATTTGTCGCCCGTTGTGGGACCGTACATTTCAGCATAGGCGCGTCTATCAATTGAGCTCATTATTTTGTCCCTTTATTATTAACGGGAGTGCTTTTATCTATAGCACCTTGGTGCATCCCTCTAAAGCCGTATACAAGTCTGTCCCCGGCATAATCAACCAACTCTATAGTGCGTTGTTGACCAGGCTCGAACCTTACAGCTGTACCTGAGGGTATGTTCAGTCGCATACCTACCGCTTTGTTTCTCTCAAACACTAAAGCTCCATTCGTTTCTGCGAAGTGATAATGCGAGCCAACTTGAATAGGCCTGTCGCTGGCATTTTGGACTACGACAGTGAGTGTTCTGCGTCCCGAATTGATCTCATGTGAGCCGGGGCGAGTGAAGAGTTCTCCAGGAATCATGGTATCGTCTCTATTAATAAATGATTGGTTTTAAGGTTAATCTGAAAAGCTTGCGTACTGAACTTGGGTTATATCTACACAATGGGTTGGTGTACGGTCACAAGCTTTGTTCCATCGGGAAAGGTAGCCTCTACTTGTATATCTGGAATCATTTCCGCAATCCCGTCCATGACATCAGCGCGGGTCAAAATATTTCTTCCCTCGCTCATTAACTGAGCAACAGTTTTCCCCTCGCGCGCGCCCTCCATGACAGTTGCAGAAATCAGCGCAACCGACTCCGGATAATTAAGTTTAAGACCCTTTGCACGACGCCTCTCTGCTAATAAGGAGGCAGTAAAAATTAATAATTTATCTTTTTCTCTAGGTGTTAGTTCCATATTAAGTCTTTCTCTCTAATTTGTCTGTGATTGCTGTCTTCTAAACGTGCATATGTATTTATGGACATAAATCAAAAATACTCGGTTAAGTATTCCAATCAATGCCCTATTATGTGCTCACTGCCTGCCTCCTATCTCCTTAGCTACTAACTTACTTTCCTGTGTTTATGACTGAATTGTAATGTTTCAAAATTCTCATCTGCATTGTATTGGTGCGCTTGCAAGTAGTGCGGCGGCACTACATTGGCGCATAAATTTCTAAAAATGATGACTAATTTCTTTCTGAAATGCTCTTAATGCCGAAAATGAGCCATTAAGTCTTTGTTTCATATATGCCAAATTAACTAGTCCCTGTTGGCACGGCGGTTGCATGAGGTCATGTGCATTTCAAAAAATTTGCCGGATCAATTTTTTTATTTCCCATTCATCCTTGGAGTTGTTTATGTTGAATAGACGTGCTAATTTGAGAGCCCTTGCAGCTGCAGCGGCGCTGGTTTCTGGATCTTTGGTTTTTGCCCCTCAGGCATTTGCGGAAGATACTATAAAAGTGGGTGTACTACATTCACTCTCTGGCACTATGGCCATCTCTGAGACTGTTCTTAAAGATACGGTTTTAATGGCAATTGATGAAATCAATGCCAAGGGCGGGGTTTTAGGAAAGAAATTAGAGCCTGTAGTAGTGGATCCTGCTTCTAATTGGCCGTTGTTTGCTGAAAAGGCAAAACAACTTCTGACTCAAGATAAAGTTGCAGTAACCTTTGGTTGCTGGACATCTGTAAGCCGCAAGTCTGTACTTCCAGTTTATGAAGAATTAAACGGTTTGTTGTTTTACCCAGTTCAGTATGAGGGTGAAGAGCTGTCTAAAAATGTGTTCTATACAGGTGCTGCACCAAACCAGCAAGCCATTCCTGCTGTTGATTATTTGATGAGCAAAGAGGGCGGAGGCGCTAAGCGTTGGGTTTTACTTGGAACTGACTATGTTTATCCTCGAACAACCAACAAAATCCTGCGTGCATACCTAAAGAGCAAGGGGGTTAAAGATACAGATATCGATGAGAAATACACTCCTTTTGGACACTCAGATTATCAAACAATCGTAGCGGACATCAAAAAATTCTCTGCTGGGGGTAAGACAGCAGTGGTGTCAACCATTAATGGTGACTCTAATGTGCCTTTTTATAAAGAGCTTGGTAACGCTGGCTTGAAAGCTAAAGACGTTCCAGTCGTAGCTTTCTCAGTGGGCGAAGAAGAGCTGCGCGGTGTTGATACCAAGCCTTTGGTGGGTCATTTGGCTGCTTGGAATTACTTTATGAGCATCAAAAACCCTACGAATGATGAGTTTATCAAGAAGTGGTCGGCTTATGCAAAACTTCATAAAATCCCAGGTCACATGGATAAGCCTTTAACTAATGATCCGATGGAGGCAACTTACATTGGTATCAATATGTGGAAACAGGCTGTTGAAAAAGCCAAGTCTACTGATGTAGATAAAGTGATCGCTGCAATGGCGGGTCAAACATTCAAGGCTCCAAGTGGTATCACCTCCATGATGGATCCTAAGAATCATCACCTACATAAATCTGTATTCATTGGTGAAATCAAGGCAGACGGTCAATTTAACGTGGTTTGGAGTACCAAAGAGCCAGTCAAAGCTAAGCCATGGAGCCCATATATCGAAGGCAATGATAAAAAGCCTGACGAGCCAGTAAAGAAATAATCACTTTGATTGTTAATTGAAGTAAATGGGGGACGGGAGCTCGAGGCGACTTTCCTCCATTTTTTTATAGTTAAATCATTCAGTCCTAGACGTAAAATGACTTCAATGGATTCTTTGTTAACTTTGCCAAGTTATTGATTAATAGTGTGTGGCTTGTAATATTTATTTGAGTTCCGTTACAGACTGAAATTAATAAATTTGAAGAGCTTCAGTATTGATTTATATTGCAAATCAAAGATATTATTCACCGGCATGATCACTCTAAATACAACTAAAATTAAATTAATACTAAAAAGATTGCTTTGGTCTGCAATTATTTCGACTTCAGTATTGCCTGCTTTTGCATTAACACCCGAGCAAGCCAAATCCCTATCTGTAGGTGAGACAGATGCAAGAATAAAAATTCTGAGTCAGGTATTAAAAGAGCCTGATGACAAGACGCTTATTTTTCTGCAAGCCCTCTCAGACGATAGTGTTAAATATTTAGACGGTCACGCCTTTATTATCAAAAATAATTTAGGAATAGACCCTGTAACTGGTGCTTCAGTTCAGGTACCAACTGAGGCCCAAGATGTTGTTAGTAATAACAGAATGCGCGGCGAATTAGATGCTGCATTGTCAGCCTTACGACTCTTTAGTCCAGATCCTATGCTCAGGATGGCCGCAGTAAAGGATCTCCAAAAGGAGCCAGATCTTGAGAAACTCCCCGTACTTGATCGAGCCTTAAAGCAGGAACAAGTTCAAAGCATAAGGGACCAAATCGAGATTGCAAAGTCCAGTGCCTTGTTGAGTGCAGATGGCGCTGCTGTGCGTCTAGATGCTGCCAAAAAGCTCTCCAACAGTCATTCACCTGATACGCAGTTGTTACTTAATCAACGACTCGACTTAGAAACTGACCCATTGGTTAAGTCGGCTATACAAGACTCTCTTAAGATCATAGCTGCTTCCTTAGTGTGGGGTGAGCGCCTAGGTGCCCTCTTTACAGGAATCAGTCTGAGCTCAATTTTGTTACTTGTTGCGCTTGGATTGGCTATTACTTACGGGCTGATGGGTGTGATAAACATGGCACACGGGGAGCTCATGATGGTAGGGGCTTACGCTACCTACGTAATACAAACATTTTTCATTCACCATTTCAGCGCATACTTTGATTACTATTTAGTTATAGCAGTTCCAGTCTCTTTTCTGGTTTCGGCTTTTGTTGGAGCAATTTTGGAGCGAAGTGTGCTTCGTTTTTTATACGGAAGACCCTTGGAGACACTCCTTGCGACTTGGGGTATCAGCTTGATACTCATGCAGTTGGTTCGTTCAATCTTTGGGGCCCAAAACGTTGCAGTTGAAAATCCATCTTGGATGAGCGGTGGTATTCAGGTCCTACCAAATTTAATCTTGCCATGGAACCGAATGATCATTATTGTTTTCGCGGTTTTTGTATTAATGGCGATGGCTATGTTGATATCGAAAACTCGCTTAGGTCTTTTTGTACGAGGTGTTACACAAAATAGACCCATGGCCGCTTGTATGGGGGTGAATACTGCACGAATTGATACTTATGCCTTTGCGTTAGGCTCGGGGGTTGCAGGACTTGCTGGTTGCGCCCTAAGTCAAATTGGTAATGTCGGACCTGATCTAGGTCAAGGCTATATTGTTGATGCGTTTATGGTGGTTGTACTAGGTGGGGTTGGACAATTGGCCGGAACAGTTTATGCAGCCCTTGGCTTAGGTGTGATAAATAAGATACTCGAAGGCTTAACCGGTGCTGTGCTTGCAAAAATTGCTGTGCTTGTCTTTATCGTTGTCTTTATTCAGAAAAGACCTCAAGGACTTTTTGCAGTCAAAGGTCGTAGTGCTGAAGCCTAACTATCTGTAACCTCTATGATGAAAACTTCGATTATTCTTCCCCCCCCAACCCCTCTTTTATCAAAGACGGGTTGGACTTCGTTCCTAAGTGTGACTATTGTTCTCACCTCAATAGTTCCCATTCTCAATATGTGGGTAGATCCTTCCAGTGCATTTCATATGAGTGACTTTATTGTTGCGCTGATAGGTAAGGTCATGTGCTACGCCATTTGTGCTTTGGCAATGGATCTGATTTGGGGGTACACAGGTATCTTGTCATTAGGGCACGGGCTATTTTTTGCATTGGGCGGTTATGCAATGGGCATGTATTTGATGCGTCAAATTGGAATGGACGGCAATTACAAGTCTGAATTACCAGATTTTATGGTGTTCCTCGATTGGAAGACTTTGCCTTGGCACTGGATGCTAAGCGGTAGTTTTCTTGCAACTCTCATATTAATTGTTTTAGTACCTGCTTTTGTTGCTTTTGTATTTGGGTATTTTGCCTTTAGATCAAGAATTAAAGGTGTTTATTTCTCCATCATTACGCAGGCCCTTACTTTTGCAACAATGCTTTTGTTCTTTAGAAATGAAACAGGTTTCGGTGGGAATAACGGATTTACTGATTTCAAACGAATTCTTGATATACCTATTGCTACACAAAGCACGCGTATGGTTTTGTTCGTTTTGACCGCAGTTACTTTACTTCTCTTTTATTTACTCGCTAAGTTCTTAGTGCAAAGCAAATTTGGTCGTCTACTGCAAGCCATTCGCGATGCAGAGAGCCGGGTTATGTTCTGTGGCTACTCACCTGTACCCTATAAATTGGCTATTTGGACATTGTCTGCTGTGATGTGTGCAATTGCAGGGGCACTATATGTGCCTCAGGTCGGTATTATCAATCCCGGCGAGATGAGTCCAGCAAACTCAATTGAAATCGCGATTTGGGCAGCCGTTGGGGGACGAGGCACTTTACTTGGACCAATAGTTGGTGCTTTTATTGTGAATGGTGCAAAAAGTTGGCTCACTATGACTGCACCTGAATTTTGGCTCTATTTCTTGGGTGCTTTATTTATTGCTGTCACCTTGTTCTTGCCCAACGGGGTTCTGGGGCTCGTTCGCAAGCTTGCAAGCGCAAGAGGATCGAATAATGGGGGCTCGGTATGAGTACAACTGCAAACACCTTAGATGTACACCCCAGTTCAGCTGTTTCTTTAACAGGGCTGAAACGACCTACTGAGCCTAATCTAGCTCACGGCCGAATTTTGTATTTAGAAGATGTAAATGTTAGCTTTGATGGCTTTAAAGCCATTAATCATCTCTCACTTGATATTGCACCCGGTGAACTTCGTTGCATCATAGGTCCAAACGGAGCAGGAAAAACAACGATGATGGATATCATCACAGGTAAAACAAAACCCGATTCTGGCCAAGTTTATTTTGGCAGTAATATCAATTTACTTGAATACAAGGAACCCGATATTGCAAAACTTGGAATAGGCCGCAAATTCCAAAAACCAACCGTTTTTGAGCAGCTCACCGTATTTGAAAATTTAGAACTTGCGTTGAAATCGGACAAAGGGGTTTATTCATCCATCTTTTTCAAACTAAACGCTGATCAGAAAAATAGATTGATAGAGGTTTTGGAAACTATTAAGCTTGAAGAAGAAATTACCCGTCAAGCGGGTAACTTAAGTCACGGTCAAAAGCAGTGGCTTGAGATTGGTATGCTGTTGATGCAAGACCCAAAGCTCTTGCTACTTGATGAACCCGTAGCTGGGATGACAGATCAAGAAACGCACCGAACTGCAGAACTCTTTTTAACGCTAAAAGGTAAGCACTCTCTTGTCGTTGTTGAACATGACATGAGTTTTATTAAAACGATTGCTGAAAAAATAACCGTATTAAGCGAAGGCTCTGTCTTGGCTGAGGGTACCTTTGACCAAGTACAGGCGAATGAAAAAGTTATTGAAGTTTATTTGGGTAGATAAATGAAATTACTAGAACTCTCAAATATCAATCAATATTACGGTGGCTCTCATATTTTGAGGAACGTAAGTATTAGCGCTGAGATGGGTAAGATTACTGTTCTCTTGGGTAGAAACGGAGTCGGTAAGACAACTTTACTCAAGTCCTTGATGGGGCTTATACCTATTCGCTCCGGCACAATGTCTTTGAACGGTATGCAGATTGAAAGCATATCTTGTGATCAGCGTGCGAGGGCTGGAATTGGATTTGTGCCACAGGGTCGTGAAATTTTTAACCGTCTGAGCGTTCAAGATAACTTGAGAATGGGGCTTGCTGCCAAACCCGCATCTACTCCCATACCTCAGGAACTATTTGAGCTTTTCCCAGTGCTCAAACAAATGCTATTTCGCAAAGGGGGGGACCTCTCCGGTGGACAACAGCAACAATTGGCAATAGCAAGAGCCCTGGCGAGTGGTCCAAAACTACTGGTGTTGGATGAGCCTACTGAAGGCATTCAACCTAGCATTATTAAGGATATAGGACGAGTAATCAAAATGCTCGCCTCAAGAGGAGATATGGGCATTTTGTTATGCGAACAGTATTACGATTTTGCTGAAGAATTAGCAGACTCTTATATAGTTATGGACCGAGGCGAGGTTGTTGCAAGTGGTCCAGGCTCTGAGATGGCAGCTAAAGGAATTCGACAAATGGTTGCCATCTAAAGCGCCCAAATTCTAGGCATAACAGGGCTTAATCCCCATACGGTAGAGCGCCAAGCAAGCCATACTTTACGCAACATTAGCATAGACGGCTCTACTAAATCTGAGAGCATACGAACGACAACAATGCGTGAATTGGGTGATGTTGCTCCTGATTGAATTTGGAGCTTCACCTCTATGGAGTTCAACTCATTTCTAGCAAGCTCTAGCAATTGATCAATTTGTAATGGACTAAGTACAGTTGCACTTGCAAAAACCAAGGTGGCCAAACATTTCTTCCCGTTCAAGCCAATTGGACTTCCGAGTAAAACAAGATCTTGTGCATCTATACGGCCCTTGTCTAACCAGTAATCACTTAATTCGAAGTGTTGATCTATCACTCCAGTCTCAAACGGTAGTTGTGCACTGGGCATACCCAGAGCAGTGATATCCCAAGCAATTAATTGAGACTCATCTTTGAGATCAAATGCGAACTTGTTTTTGGCTCTACAACCGTTATATGCGATGGTCTCAAGCGGGAGCCATTCAAGTTTTGCATTGCCACTCAATTTTGCTTGAACAGTTTGGGTAGCCCATTCAGTTTGGGACTTATAAAAACGAGTTGCACCAGGAGTCGTGATAAGTGCGTGGGATGCGTCGCCAGCATCTATATTAATGTCTAGGGAGTCCCCGCCCACCAAACCGCTTGGCGGATGGATTAATACGTTGTGGCATATGCCGCAGCCCTCAGGGTAGAGGCTACGCAGTACACGCAGAGGGCCCACGTGTTCAAACTTAACGTGGGTGGTTAAATCCGCGCGCTTGTAGTGCAGATCAAGGCGCGCACTCCAACCCACGGTTTAAGCAAATCCGTTGTTAGGAGTTGATGTGTTATTTTGCCCCTCGTTATTTGGGGCCACCGGCAAGTTACTCATAATCGTACGCCATAGAGCCAGATCAGTAGCAGTGATACGGTCTTTGGACTTTGCAATCTCCTCAAAACGAGCTCGGTCAGTCATTACGCTGAGTTCTTTTATCTCTGCAATCAAACTCTTGTAGTGTTCTACAGCATGCTCAGGGACTGCAGCGATTTTATGTAACGGCAGGCTAGATATGTCATCCATGATTTCACGATCTTTCTTGGCCTTGTCGTACAACCGTTTTAACTCCTCCTCTGACATATGAAGGCGCTTGGCCTCTCGGTTAATGATGTCAGCATCATCAATTGATAACTTACCTCTAGATAGCATTTCATACAACCGGTTCAAAAGCTTTTCACGGTCGATGCGCAATTGATCGCTAAACGCGGCTGACAAAAGAGCTGCAGGAATGGCAAAAATACCGATACCCATCAACGCCAATATGATGGTCATTGCCCGCCCCATCGGAGTCACTGGTGTTAAGTCGCCGTAACCCACAGAGGCCAGTGTGATCACAGCCCAGTAAATAGATTGTGGGATATTCTCAAATTTATCTGGCTGCGCTTCGTGCTCAAAAAGATAGCCCAAACTGGCGGTGAGAACCACAAGCAAAAGCATAATAAAGCCTGAGGCAGCCATGAAAGGCCATTCCCTTGCAATCACTTTACCGAGGGTTGCCGTAGCTTCTGTGTAGCGGGTGAGTTTTAAGAGCCGCATTAAACGGAAAACTCGCAGGAACCTAAGATCAAATAAGTGGTGGAGAAAGACTTCCAAGAAAAATGGCAATATCGCAAGAAAGTCGATGATTGAAGATGTTGTTTTTGCTTGTTTAAGTCTGCCCCAGACAGCGTGTTGGAAACCGGGCTCCTCAACACAGGTATAAAGGCGTAAAAAGTACTCAACAGTAAATACGCCAACAGCCACGGCATCTAGGACTACGAATTCAATATTTAAGATGTAGTGAATACTTTGAACCGATTCAAATATAACGGCGATCACCGAGACTACTACCCATAAAACAATGAACGAGTCAAATAGCTCATGTAACTTGCCGCCGTATTCTGAGGGGTAGATGATGGCATGCATCTTTTGACGAAATGTTCGTTCCTTATTCGCAACTCTGAAATCATGAATGGCTGGAATAATTACTCTAAAGAGTTTCAAAATTCGAAGCAGTCTAAGCGCTCTTAGGATCCGTAAGTCAACCGCAATGAAGGACTGCAAGTAAAACGGAATGATGGCCAAGAAGTCAATGATTGCAAAAGGACTAAAGATATATCTAAGCGTTGGAAAGCGCTTGTCCTTGAATTCATGATCGACTGGGGCCAAGTAAAGGCGAGTCAAGTACTCAGCCGTAAACACGACAACTGAGACAATATCAAAGAGGTGAAACCAGACCTTATTAGGTTCAAAGATAGCTGGGACGTGCTCGAACAGGAGAGCAAACATGTTGCCAACAATTAAGAGCCCTATCCACTTGTCTACTGACTCAAGGTGATTGCCTTCAATTTCTGGGTCCAATAGCCATTTGTAAAGCCATTCTTTGAATGGCAATCCAGATGGGATTTGAACCTTGTAATCGGATCCGCGGAGTTGGGGTTCTTCAATCATTTTGGATACTGTTTAATTTAAATTCAGAAGTCAAATTCTGAAATTTTGGTTGGATACGCGCCTTTGTCACAGATCGTTACTCTGACGTTAATTTTGTCAACTATGGAGTCGCTGTCTATTAAATTACTCGTAACTGTTGGGATAGCAGAGCCAAGGGGGGTACTAACATTTTTCTCTAACACAAAGGCTCCTGCAGTTGAGAGGTCTGAGGGGTCGCATTTTGCGACAAGTGTTAGGGGCTCAAGGGAGAAGGCATTTGTGAGGGTTGCTAACGGGCCACCTTTTTGTGTAAGCGCTTTAAAACAAGCTCCCCAAGATCCATTTTTGATGTCTGTAATAGTGATTGGCTCGTTTTCTAGACCCTCTTTCTTGGCTGCAATTTTTGCTGCTCTAATAAGTTCTTTCTTCTCCTTATCCACGGCAGCAGCTACGCTTGGGCCACCCGCACAAGCTGCGGGTTTAAATCCCTCCTTAAAGCGGTCTGCGCTGGCATCTGTCATCCACTTAACCCAGGCCTCACCGTTCTCCTTAGATAGCTCGGTTTTCATACCTTCTTCAAAAGCGAGACGACCTAAAAGCGTCACTGATACAAGTACGCCTACCAAGAAGATAAGAAATAAAATGTCAGCCCAGGTTGGACCTAATTTCTTTGGGACAGAGGCTTCTGCATGTTGTTCCATGTGATTAGTACTTCAGTGATTTTAAAAATGGGGGTGTGGGCTTACTCAACAATCAACATCTTGATTGAGATTTTTAAATTTAATCAAAAATCTAAAAACTGATGATTGCAAACTTCAATGCTGACAGATCGATCGCAAATCATTTCGATTTGAGATGAATTATCCACGCAAAAATATTCTCAGACATATTCTCTTACATTCAAGGGGTAAATTAATCCCCCTGGATCGCAAAAACAATCCTAAAACTAATTGTTTTGGGAGCCTCTGTGGGCCCAGCCTGTTGTATGGTGTTCGATGTAATTAAAAAGTTCGTACATTACCATCGCCATTGCCCCAACAACGACCAAACCACCAAAGGCTAGTCCCATCTGCATGGCTGAGCCGGCTGATATGAGTAGATATCCAATACCCTCATTGGCCGCAGTCATCTCTGATACCGTCGTACCTACAAAGGCCAATGTAATCGCTACTTTGAGCGATCCAAAGAAATAGGGCATCGAGCGGGGTAATCCAACTTTTACGAGTACGTCCCAACGCTTGGCTCCCAGTACGCGTAAAACATCCTCTAATTCAGGCTCTAAGGTTGCCAGACCCGTGGCAATGTTCACCATGATGGGGAAGAAACTAATTAAAAATGAAGTCAATATGGCGGGTCCAATTCCGATGCCAAACCAGACCACTAAGATCGGTACAAATGCTGCTTTAGGGAGTGCGTTGAAAGCAGTCATTAAAGGATACACAGCTGCGTAGGCGATGCGAGAACTGCCAATTACAAATCCGAGTAACACACCCACAATAATAGCTAATCCAAAACCCGTCATGGTTACCCAATAAGTGCGCCAGGCATGGGACGCAATAGTTGCTCTGAATTCGACCAATTGATTCCAAATACGTAGGGGGCTTGGAAATATAAATTCAGAAATATTAAAGGCTGAACAAATTATTTGCCAAATAACAATACTTGCAACCAAAAGGAACCAAGGAGACCAACGTTCAATATTTTTTTGATGCATAGGGTTTATTGCGCAATGGATGCGACTGATGGATCGAGGGGGGCTTTAGATTGTTGGCGAATAGCGCCAATGTGGCCTCTAAGTTCGTGGACGATATCCGTAAATTCAGGTGTGTAGGTGATCTCCAAATCTCTGGGTCTTGGAAGATTAATTTCACGTTTTACTACAAAGCGACCCGGACTCTTGCTCATAACATAAACGGTATCTGCTAGAAATACGGATTCACGCAGATCATGGGTGACCAAAATCACATTAAATTTTTGCTCGGTCCACAGATCCCTTAAGATGCACCACAGCTCCTCGCGAGTAAAGGCGTCAAGTGCCCCAAATGGTTCATCTAGCAGTAACATTTTTGGCTCGTGGATCAATGCTCTGCAAATGCTTGCGCGTTGTTGCATACCGCCAGATAGTTGCCAGGGATATTGATCTGCATAGCCATCAAGTCCAACGGACTTGAGAAGGGCTAAAGCTCGTTGAACATATTCATCCCGGCGCGCCTTAAACTGCGAACGGTGAGGTTCAACAATTTCAAGTGGGAGGAGCACATTCTCTAGGGTGCTCCTCCAAGGTAGTAAGGATGGCGCTTGAAAAGCCATGCCACTAATCTTTACAGGTCCGCTGACGGGTTGAGAATCAACATGAATACTACCTTTAGTGGGTTTTCTCAGTCCTGTCGTTAACTTCATAAATGTTGATTTACCACAACCTGATGGGCCCACAATGGCAATAAATTCACCTTGCTTAACCTGTAGGTTAATGTCCTCTACGGCAAACTGGTTCTTAGCCAATAACTCATCGTTATAGGCTAGCCAAACATTTTTGAAATCAACGAAGTAACTTGCTTGATCTGTCATCGGATTTTGCGCTTTATTTGATTTTGGGAAGAATGTCTAATTCTTTCGCAGTTGGCAAGAAGGATCCGTTCCAAGAGCTATCAACAGATACTCGGTTTTTGGTATTAAATGCATCAGAGACTTGAGATGCCATTAAAGCAAGTCTAGGCGCATTAATTTGTCCAAAACCTTCCCTGTGAGCGTCTGGACTATTGATAACGGTGTCAATTGCGAGTTTTAGTCTACGTGTTTCTAACTCAGAATTGATGATGCCGTCTTTGGCTTTGACTGTTTCAATAGCTTTTGCTGGGTCAGCAATGACGTCTTTGACACCTTTTGTGAAAGCTTTCAAGAACGCTTTAACTGCTGCTGGATTTTCTTTAAGAAATTTAGGCGAGGCAATGATTGCATTGCCGTAGAGTTTGACACCGTAGTCAGGATATTGAAGAACGACTACGTCTGAGGCGGGAACGCCTCTCGCTTCAATGTTAAGTAATGACGTGAATGTAAAGCCCGTAATTGCGTCGATGTCACCCCGAACCAACATGGTTTCCCTAAGCGTTGGGTCCATAGCTGTCCATGTGACATTGGAGATTTTATTAGCTTTAGCAAAAATGGGGAAAGCACGGCGACCAGCATCAAATACGGGGGCTCCAAATTTTTTACCACTCAAGTCAGCAGGCGTTTTGATCCCAGATTTTTTGAGTGCCATCACCGATGCCGGCGTATTGTTATAAACCATCATGATGGCGATTGGCTTGTTGGGTGCATCTGGATTGTTGGCATTAAATTCCATGAGCGCAGCTAAATCGGCAAAGCCCAAGTCATAAGAGCCGGAGGCTACTCGCGTAACAGCACCGCCTGAGCCGTTACCCGCGTCTACAGTGACATCCAAATTTGCATCCTTAAAGTATCCATTTGCTTGGGGTACTAGAAATAGGGCAGAAGGACCTTCAAATCGCCAGTCCAATTGAAATTTAATGGGGACTGTTTGTGCGCTTGCAACGCCACAGGCTAATGCGATGGCGCTGAGTACAAGGGATTTATTGAAAAGACGTCTAGACATTTAATGATTCTCCTAAATAGAAATACTAGTTTAGCAACAAGGATGCCCATTTTGGGATGAGTTTACCCCTCAAAATGGTGCGTTTAATAGCTTTTTTAGTCTTTAATGCACCAACTACTAACAAATAGAGTTGGAGATCAAGAGCGATTATGGGGATAGTAGGAATTGATAATGCTTGTTCGCACGTTTTTGCGGTTGACCCTATAGGCGTTTAGTGAAAACCCTTATCCTTATTTCGCGCTCAACAAATCAGCCAAAGTGCGAGCAATAATTTTTGTGGCTGCACGCAGATCTTCAAGTACCAATCTTTCATCTGCCCGTTTTGCATGGGATTCAAGAACTGTCCTTGGCCCCGCACCGTAGATTACACCTGGTATGCCGTGTTCAGTGTAAAGACGTACATCTGTGTACAAGGGCGTACCAAGAGCAGGAATATCTTCATGAAGAATTGTTTTTGCATGTTTTTGGATCGCACTTACCAAGGGCGCATTCCCGGCCAGTGGGCGCATGCTTCGCGCAAGGAGGATACGTTTAATTTCCACCCGGATGTGTTTGTCTTTATTTAAGGGGCGGTTATAGTCTTCAACTGTCTGGGTGATTAACCTGCGTAAGGAGTCCTCCACCTGAGAGGGGTCTTCCTCTGGGATCATTCGACGGTCCAGCTTGAACACGACTTTTCCAGGTATCACATTTGTGTTTGTACCTGCATCAATTTTACCAATGTTGAGGTAGGGGTGAGTAATGCCTTCAACTGTTGATGTGATCTTTTTATATAGACTATTTTGTTCAAAAAGTTTTTGCAAAATAGGTAAAGCGCCTTGCAAAGCGTCAACACCAGAGTCAGGTATAGCCGCGTGAGCCATTTGCCCGTGAACTGTGACCTCTAGTTGCAAACATCCATTGTGAGCGGTAATTACTTGGTAACTAAATCCAGCTGCAATCATCAGATCAGGTTTGGTAAGCTTATGACTTAATAACCAACCTGGACCTAGTTCGCCTCCAAACTCTTCATCATAAGTAAAGTGAAGTTCAACGTTTCCGTGTAACTCTGCTTTTAATGATTCCAGAGCCCTGACAGCAAAGGTAAATGTTGAAAAATCACATTTGCTGACCGCAGTAGCTCGCCCGTACATTACACCGTCAACGACCTCTGCACCGTAGGGTGCGTGCGTCCAACCTTCGCCGGGGGGGACGACGTCCCCGTGGGCGTTTAAGGCAATAGTGGGTCCTGCTCCGTATTCACGTCTGACGATTAAATTGGTGATTGATTCCAATCCAGCGTTTTGCACGATATCTTTAGGGATTGGAATTTGTTTGGCATGCATGTCAAACTGCTCTAGCAACTGAGCAGTTTTGATTGCGTGCGGGGCATTGTTACCAGGTGGTGTGTCTGTTGGAACTTTAACGAGTTCAGTTAAGAAGGCAATCTGTTCTTCAAAGTGTGAGTCAACCCAGTTGTCTAATTGTTCGTATTGAGCTGTTGAAAATGTCATATTTAAATTGAGATAAGGAATGTGAAGGTGAGAGCGAAATAGAAATTTATCTAACTAAAGTAATCCGCAATCTGGACACTTTTGTGTAGAAAATTTAAGTTGAACTGAATTCACGCACATGCAGCCAGTATAAGATGCATAAACGCTTGCACACATAACTGCATATCGTCACTGGTTGTGCTCTCAAGGGGGTTGTGGCTAATGCCGGAGTTCTCTCCCCGCACAAATAGCATTGCTTGGGGCAGTACCTCGTGAATTTTCATTGCGTCGTGTCCAGCGCCACTTGGCATTTTATGAACCTCTAGTCCAAGTGCCTTGACTGCAGATTCCCAGTGGCTTTGCCACTGCGCGCTACTTGGTGCAGCACTAACACGAAGCGTCTCTTTAAGGGTAAAGCGAACGCCTCTGTTCAAACAAATTTCTTTTAAGTGCTCTAAGATATCGCCAACGAGTCGATCTTTTTGGGTATCAAGTGGCGCTCTAATGTCTAAGGAGAACTTAACGCAGCCTGGTATGACGTTAATCGATCCATTTGGCACCTGCATTTGTCCGATCGTTGCAACGCAGTGATCTTCACTTAAAGCGCGCTTTTCTAAATAGAGTGCAAGCTCACTGGCTGCGCATAGCGCGTCATGCCGTCTATTCATCGGAGTTGTACCTGCGTGAGCGGGTGTGCCTGTTATTTCAACAAGAAAGCGCGAACTGCCGTTGATAGACGTGACCACACCTAGTGGCAACCCTAGCTCATTGAGTACTGGTCCTTGTTCGATATGAACCTCAACGAAGCCGATGTATTTATTGGGATCACGTTTAATATCAGCGATGCCCGAAATATCGAGATGGGCATTTTTCATGGCATCAAGCATTGAGATGCCTTCGCTGTCAGATTGGGTTAACCATTCGGGCTTAAATTCTCCCAGTAGCGCTGCTGAACCTAAAAAAGTTGCCGAGTAGCGTTGGCCCTCCTCCTCTGCAAAGGCTACAACTTCAATCCCGTGTTTAAGGCGAGTACCAGAGCGGGAGAGTTCCCGCACGCACATAATGGGTGTGAAGATCCCCAAACGACCATCGTATTTTCCGCCGTTGCGAACGGTGTCGTAATGGCTGCCCGTCATCAAATAAGTTGAGTTTGAATCAACGTTGCGCCCCAAGTAGCGCCCGACCACGTTGCCAACTGCATCAATATGTACGGAGTCAAATCCGCACTTGATCATTAATTGCTTAATATCTTTCGCGCAGTTTAAATGTGCTTGAGTTAGGTAAGTAACAGTGAGTTGATTGTTTTCTTTAAAGCCCGTGTCGCTGTGCAAAGCCAATTCTTCATGCCAATCCCACAACTCATTGCCAAGTGTGGGTGTGTAGCTAAATTTGTCATTTATGCGAATTTCAGCTATACGGTTTACCTGGCGCAGACACTCTTCGAACTCAAATTGAGTCGTCTCTCGCACCCTTCGCTCAAAGGTGCTGATAATTTGCTGTCTACTTAATCCTGTGCCTCTTGGGCCTCTAACGGCAAGGATGAAAGGCCAACCGAACTTTTCGTTGTACTCGGCGTTGAGTTTATGGATAAGTGCAAATTCTTGCTCAGAACAATGGGTTAGACCAGATTGTGTTTGCTCGTTTTTTGATTCTGCAGTGAGCGCGTTGTTAATCATTGCCTTGCCTGCTAACTCAGGGTGGGCACGCAAAAGGGATAGCTTTAGTTCGCGGCTCGCATTTGATACGACCCGTGCCATTACTAGTTTTAAACCCGCAATCGATTTAAAGGGGCGCTCAAGAACGGCCTGCTCAGCGATCCAATCGGAGTGTTCATAGATGCCTTTAAGCATTTCTCGCGCATCTTGAGCACTGGCTTGATTTAAATCGTTGAGTTGAAGTGTCATTTTCTAATTCAATTGTTCGGTGGGACTATTAGTAGTTGGAACTAGCGGTCACTCTTTGTAGGGATGCGTTTGTTTCCAGTGCTTGGCAATGTCAATTCTGCGGCATATCCAAACATTGTGCTTTGAGGCAATGTAGTCTAGAAAACGTTGCAGCGCAATGATGCGCCCTGGTCGCCCAAGCAACCTGCAGTGCATACCGACACTCATCATTTTTGGAGAGTCAGCACCTTCGGCATAAAGAACATCAAATGAGTCGCGCAAATAGGTATAAAAATCTTCAGCTTGCGAAAAACCCTGTGGCAATGCAAACCGCATGTCATTCACGTCCAGGGTGTAAGGGACGACCAGGTGGGGGGCTATCTCACCAGAGCTTTTGCGCACTTTCATCCAAAACGGTAAATCATCTCCGTAGTAATCACTGTCGTATTCAAATCCGCCGTGGTCTAAAACTAAGCGACGCGTCCTTGGACTATCTCTACCTGTGTACCACCCCAGTGGGGCGTGTCCAGTTAGTTTTTTAATAATCTCCACCCCTTTAAGAATATGCGCACGCTCATCTGCTTCGGGCATATCTTGGTAGTGCACCCACTTCCAACTGTGACAAGCTATCTCATGCCCTAGTTCTACAAAGGCTTGGGTTACCTCTGGGCAACGCTCAAGCGCGGAACTCACACCAAAGACTGTGAGTGGGAGATTTCTTTTCTCAAACTCTCTGAGTATTCTCCAAACCCCAACCCTAGATCCGTATTCGTAGATCCCCTCCATGCTAAGGTGCCTGTCTTCAAATGCTGGAGGATTGAACATCTCAGATAAGAACTGCTCACTTGCGCGGTCACCGTGCAAAACACTATTCTCCCCGCCCTCCTCAAAGTTCAAAACAAACTGAACAGCGATACGGGCACCGCCAGGCCACTTAGGGTCGGGTGGATTTTGAGCGTAGCCCCTCAAATCTCGAGGGTAGGGTAGGGTGGTATCGTAGGTCATTTCAATTCGGATTTTGTTAGAAAATTGTATACAATTTCCTGGCTATATCCACTGTTAGCGCTATTTTTAAGGTTTAAATCTAATGGGCTTGAGTACACACGTATTAGACACTATGCACGGTTGCCCCGCAAAAGGCATGGAAGTCACTTTATACAGCCAAGTTATGGGCTCGGAGGAATATATCTTGATTAAGAATTTTATTTTGAGTTCAGATGGACGCAATCCAGACGGTTTGCTTTTTGAACATGATAAGTTAAAGGCAGGTAATTACCGCTTGAGATTTAATGTCAAAGCTTATTTCAAGCAACGCGGAGTGGATTTGAAAGAGCCTACTTTTCTTGACAAGGTGAATTTAGACTTTGGAGTTGCTGAACCAAGCGAGCACTATCATGTACCCCTACTAGTTAGCCCTTGGAGTTACTCAACTTACAGAGGCTCTTAACTGGGATTGGTTAAAACTTATAATTAGTGACCAATTAATCTTGTCCCTCAGTCAGACTAAGGAGCTGAAAGCGTCCGCTTTTATGCCACAGCCAAGTCTCTGTAAATACGACTGATTCGCCCTTTTGGGTGACTGGGTAGGGCGCAGCAGCCCGAAGCGTGGTTTCAATTTCTTTCATTACCTCGGGAGCATGAAGCGGTGCTCTGCTCCATTTAAGGTTCTTAATTTCACCAGTTCCACTCAATTGAATCTCAACGACCCCAATAGCTTTTAGTAGGGGGGGCATTCGTCCAGAGAATACTTTATCCGTATTTAATTTATAGATATGCTGAGCAGCACGAACGCGGTATTGTTCAGGGCTAATCGGACTTTGAATATAAGGAGTAAGCGTCTCTTGATTGATGTAACCCTGAGGGCGAGTTGGGACTTGGGACGCTCCGAGACTTGCAACGGTCAAATCACCATCGATTGCCCAACTAAAAGTGGCACACAATGACCCCCCCGCTAGGAGGACCAATGTTGAGATGAGCTTGATAAACGGGGACGACATGGTGCGAGTTGTAAATGAATAAAAGCATTTATATCAATTGAATTAAGGTATGAATCGGTTTCTTGGCGAAGTACTTTAATTAAAAAATCTTTAAAAACTATAGCCTTTAAAAGCAACAGTTGATATATCTAGATGGATATGTTGATCCATTTAGTGGGCCATTAAAACTCAGGTCTTCCCTATGGTTTATGAATGGTTAATACTTTTGAATCGGTATTGGTTTGTCCACAAAGTCAAAGGGATGCATTAATTTCTGTACACTAAGGGTTTTCCGAGCCGTAGCGGGGCCGCAACAGCGAGCAGCACGGCAAATCGCCCTTCACAGCCTCCGCAGTGGTGAGGGGATTTTGGCTAAAAGCCACCTGGAGGAAATCACAGTCTTTGTGATTTAAATATATGGAAGCTTATCTATTTGATTGGGCTAATCTTTTACTGCGTTGGCTTCATGTCATTACTGTCATCGCATGGATTGGTTCTTCTTTCTACTTTGTTTTTTTAGATAACAACTTACTAAAGCCTACAGCGCCGGATTTGAAAGACAAGGGCGTTGACGGTGCACTTTGGGCCGTGCATGGTGGAGGTTTTTATAACCCGCAAAAATACATGGTTGCACCTAAGTCTATTGACTCTGATTTGCACTGGTTTTACTGGGAGGCCTACACGACTTGGTTGAGTGGTTTCGCACTCTTCACTGTGCTGTACCTTTGGAATGCTGAGAGTTTTTTGATAGATAAATCTTTAATGACCTGGACCCCTGTGCAAGCAGGCTTTACTGCAATTGGTTTTTTGGTCGGCTTTTGGCTTATCTATGACGGTGTCTGTAAATGGTTTGGATTTAAAGATAAGTCTGAGCTCTACATTGGTTTAGTAATGCTTGTGGTGGTAGGAATATTCTGCGTTTTGTCAACTTACCTTTTTGCTGGACGTGCAGCATTTTTAATTGTGGGCGCCTCAATTGCAACCACGATGAGTGCGAATGTGTTCTTTTGGATTATTCCGGGTCAAAAAACGGTCGTTAAGGTGATGACCTCGGGGGAGCCTTATGATCCCAATGATTTAGCTATTCACGGTAAGCGTGGCAAACAGCGAAGTGTGCACAACACCTATTTCACCTTGCCAGTGCTCTTTGCCATGCTCTCCAATCATTATCATTTTTTATACAGCAATGAGCATCCGGCTTTAGTGCTCTTTTTCATGATGTTGTGTGGTGCATTAATTAGACAGTTTTTTGTTCAAAGGCATGCATACCTAAATCAACGCGCTAAACATCCATGGCCCTTTGCAGTGTTCGGAATTGTTGGAATATTGATCGTTATCTACGCAATGAGGCCAAATTTAGCCCAATCAACAGACCAAGTCTTAGGCGCTCAGCAAATTACAAACACAACAACTCCTGTGTCCTACGCCGAAATTCAACCCATATTGCAGCAGCGCTGTTATCCGTGCCACGGCCCCGCAATGCAGATGAAAAATGTAAGGCTTGATTCCCCCGAGTTAGTTGCAAAAAATACTCAAAACATTTACCAACAAGTAGTGCTTTTAAAACAAATGCCAATGAATAACGCTACTGGCATAACTGAGTCAGAACGGAGCACGATTGCACGCTGGTTTAATTCAGGTGCAGATACTACGCCTACAAAGTGATGGGGGTATTAACGCGCTGCCTGTGAGAGCAAACTGGCAAGCAGATTGTGACGCTCAATTAAGGGCTCAATATCAAAAGGCACAAAGCGTCCCTCGCGTACCAATACCCGTCCATTTACAACCGTGTAATCGCACGGTGAGCTAGAGCATAAAAGCAGTGCCCCGATGGGATCGTGCACTGCTGCTCCGGCCATGGATAGGGTATCAGTTCGAAACATCGCAAGGTCAGCGCAGTAACCTACCTCAATGCGACCAATATCAGAGCGTCCAAGTACCTGAGCTCCCCCTCTTGTGGCCACTTTCAGTGCATCACGGGGCGTCATCTCAGATGGGCCACTATCACAACCCATGTGCTCAAGGGCTTTTGATACTCGGGCTAAAAGCATGGCTTGCCTTGCTTCGTTGAGTAAATTAGCCGCGTCGTTACTTGCACTACCGTCAACACCAAGACCAACGGGTACGCCAGCGTCAAGGAGTTTGCGAAGCGGGAGGATTCCGCTAGATAGTCTCATGTTGCTGCAAGGACAGTGCGCAATTCCGGTTCGACTTTTTGCGAATAGGTATGTTCCCTCCGTATCCAATTTGACGCAGTGTGCGTGCCACACGTCCTCTCCAACCCAGCCTAGATCTTCAGCGTACTGAGCTGGCGTGCAATTGAAATGTTCTTTCGTATAGAGCACGTCGTGATCATTTTCGGCTAAATGCGTATGCAACCTAACGCCGTAGTTTCTAGCAAGCATTGCTGACTCGCGCATTAAGTCTTTGCTAACCGTAAAAGGAGAGCACGGAGCAACTGCGATTTGAAGCATTGAGCCGTGTTCTTTGTTGTGCCAAGTTTCAATAAGTCTTTGTGTTTCTTTTAATATAAACCCTTCGTCTTCAACTACGCTGTCGGGCGGTAATCCGCCTTTGCTTTGACCAACGCTCATACTTCCCCGGCTAGCAGTAAAGCGAATGCCGGTGAGCTTAGCCGCCTCAATGCTGTGTTCTAAGTTGACTCCGTTGGGATAAATGTACAAATGATCACTGGTGGTTGTGCAACCTGACATTAAAAGTTCAATCATTGCAACTTGGTTGGATACTTTGACCATCTCAGGCGTGAGTCCTGCCCAGATAGGATAAAGTCCCTTTAACCAGGAAAATAGTTCTGAACTTTGCACTGTAGGTACTGCGCGTGTTAAAGACTGAACCATATGATGGTGGGTGTTGATCATCCCTGGGATGACAACGTGATTGGAGGCTTCAATCACCTCGTCAACACTTTTGAGTAAATGTTCAATATTCTCGGATGAGGTAAAGATTTCTTTGATAACCCCATTCTCAATCAATATAGAGGCCCCTCGTAGCTCAGTATTTGAATCATTTTGAGTGGCAATGCAATTGGCGCGGTGGATTAAGAGGGTAGTCATTTCATTTATTCATTAAAAACACCTTGCCAGTATAGTTAATACAACCTAGATTAATTGGAAACGGTTAATTGAAGATTGAAGTTTTTTGAGGTTTTTGTTTTAAGCTGGGTTTCAAGATGCTTGCAAAATTGTGCACAATGGTTGTTTGTGAAATAGTTGTGTTTGAAATTAAGAACAAAGAGGTATAGCATGAGAGTCTACAAAATAGCTTGTATTCCGGGTGACGGTATCGGACAAGAGGTGGTGCCGGCTGGGGAAGCGGTTTTAAGAGTTCTCTCACAGACGCAAGGTACTTTCAAGTTCGATTTTGAAACCTTCATGTGGGGTGGCGATTGGTACAGAAAACACGGTGAAATGATGCCCGCCGATGGTTTAGAACATCTCAAAAATAAGGATGCCATTCTTTTCGGATCTGCGGGAGACCCGCACATACCAGATCACATTACCTTATGGGGCTTAAGGCTGAAGATTTGCCAAGGTTTTGATCAATATGCGAATGTTCGCCCAACCCGGATATTGCCAGGAATTGATGCTCCCTTAAAAAGATGTAAGGTTGAGGATCTGGACTGGGTCATTGTTCGCGAAAATTCAGAGGGTGAGTACGCTGGGGTTGGAGGCCGTGTCCACCAAGGGCACCCCATAGAGGTAGCAACGGATGTGTCGGTACTTACCCGAGTAGGTGTTGAGCGTGTCATTCGCTATGCTTTTAAGCTTGCGCAGTCTAGGCCTAAAAAACATTTAACGGTCGTCACCAAATCTAACGCTCAGCGACACGCAATGGTCATGTGGGATGAAATTGCAGTACAAGTTTCAAAAGAGTTTCCAGATGTTCACTGGGATAAAGAATTGGTAGATGCGATGACTGCTCGCATGGTTAATCGCCCTGCAACATTGGATACTGTTGTTGCAACCAACCTTCACGGTGATATTTTGACCGATTTAGCTGCTGCTTTAGCAGGCAGCTTAGGTATAGCCCCAACGGGTAATATAGATCCTGAGAGGAGATACCCGAGTATGTTTGAGCCTATTCACGGCTCTGCCTTTGATATCATGGGTAAAGGGCTAGCTAATCCTATCGGTACCTTTTGGAGTTGTGTGATGTTACTTGAGCACTTGGGCGAGCATAGTGCAGCCGCCGTACTCATGAAGGCCATTGAACACGTAACCTCTAATAAGTCACTGCACACTGGAGATCTGGGTGGAAGCGCAAAAACGCACGATGTCACACATGCTGTATGCGAAATGTTAAAAGGCAAATAAATAACTTACTTGGAGTAGTGTATGAGTATCAAACCGCGCATCTTCATGAAAAATTATTGCCTACTTTTTCGACTTTGTTTTTCTACACTGTTGATAGTAACTTGGATATTTTCTTACGCAGAAAATTTCCAACCATCCCAGTTCTGTCCTGATAAGAACCTTCAGTATTGGCAGGCCTTTCCGCCTGGGGGCGAGTCAGATTTATCGGCAAGACATCAACAATTGCTGATCAAGAAAAAATGTCCTAATATTGAAACCATAATTCAGTACAAAGCTGGCGCAGGCGGGGCACTCATGTGGTCCCAAATTAACTCACTTCCAAGTGACGGGTTGAATGTAGTGGGCATCAACCTTCCTCACATAGTTTTCCAACCCATAGAAGGCTCGGTTCAGTACAAAACGACGGATATTACTCCTGTCTTTTGGTTTCACTACACACCGGACATCCTGGTAGTTCCTGCAAACAGTCCTTACAAGACGTTTGCCGACTTTATCTCGGCTGCAAAGAAAGATCCGGCTCATATCTCAGTTGGTGGATCCGGGCTTAACTCAGCCAATCACGCAGCGCACGAACGTTTAGATGTTTCTTTTGGAATTCAAACAATTTATATTCCTTTTAAGGGTACGGGAGATATGACAACCTCTCTTTTGGGAAGTCAAGTTGATTCAGCTATGACTTACACACCATTCGCAATTGCCAATAAGGGGCGAGTAAGAGCCTTGGCTGTTGGCATGGATAAGCGCCACCCTTTGATGCCAGATGTTCCGACTTTTAAAGAGTTAGGCATCACTAATTGGGTTGACGGATCTTTTAGAGGTATTGGTGTTCCTAAGTCCACTCCGCCAGAACAAATTAAGAAACTCTCCTTGTTATGGGCTCAGATCAATTCAGATCCAGAGATGAAAGAACTTGCGGCTAAAAATGGCTTTGAACTAATTAATGTTGGTTCGGACCAAATGGATGCGTTTATGAAAGAACGCACTCAGCTCTATACCCAAGGGGCGGCACTTTTAGGCTTGGGTAAGAAGTGACGCATTCTTTAACTAAGGAAATTGAAATACTGCGAAGTCTTTTTGATTGCGCAGTGAAGGCCGCGATACCCTCTGAGGCAATTAAAGGTGCCCTACCCGAACCCCCCAAGGGTCGAACCTTAGTCATTGGCGCTGGTAAAGCCGCAGCTTCTATGGCCTTTGCTTTAGATGATTTGTGGCCAAGGGATAAACCCATTAGCGGTTTGGTTGTAACTCGTTATGGCCACATACCACCCCCAAGTAAACAATCAAGGGGAGTTGCAAATTTAAAGCACTCACGCATCGAGATACTTGAAGCTGCTCACCCGGTACCAGACGAGGCAGGCGTCAACGCTTCCAAGCGAATCTTGGGTTTAACTAAAGGGCTGAGCTCGGATGATTTGGTGATTTGTTTGATCTCGGGTGGCGGATCAGCTTTGCTAACCCTGCCCGCTGATGGACTCTCACTGGAGGACAAACAAGCTCTAAATCAAGCACTTTTAAAGAGTGGTGCAAACATACATGAGATGAACTGTGTTCGAAAGCATCTTTCTCAAATTAAGGGAGGGCGCCTGGCGCTTGCCTGCGCGCCAGCAACACTAATTACACTCGCAATTAGTGATGTTCCAGGCGATGACCCCTCTGTGATTGCAAGCGGACCAACCGTAGCTGACCCGAGCACATGTGCGGACGCGCTTGCGATACTTCAGAAATACAAGGTTGCACTTCCTGCTACAGTCTTAAAAGCACTTGAGAGTGGTGAGCTTGAGACGCCAAAATCTGGAGATGCCTTTGATCACTGCTTGCCAGTCCAGTTGATCGCAACACCTAAACAGTCATTAAAAGCAGCCGCTGAATTGGCTACTTCGCTTGGATTTAATGCTTATATTTTGTCTGATCAAATTGAGGGTGAATCTTCAGAGGTGGCGAAAGTGCACGCAGCGATTGCGAAGGAAACTGTCAAGTTGACAGATAGATCTGATAGCACAGTAACTGTTGATTTTTGTGCATTTACGCCCCCCTGCGTTATTTTGAGTGGCGGTGAGACTACCGTCACTATCCCAAAATTAGATAGAAAAAACTTAGATCAAAAACAAGTCAAGGAGGGCAGGGGGGGACGAGCAGGGGAATTTTGTTTAAGTTTAGCCCTCGAATTAGACGCCCATCCTCGCATTTGGGCGCTTGCCGCGGATACGGACGGAATCGACGGTATAGAGAGCAATGCAGGCGCCTTTGTCACTCCAAGGACCCTGGAAAAAGCAAGCAAACTAGGTCTGAAAACTACGGATTTTTTGACCCGACACGACTCTTTTTCCTATTTTGAGTCCCTGGGGGATTTAGTTGTAACTGGCCCAACTTATACCAATGTAAATGACTTTCGGGCAATACTTATAAGTTAAATGTGTGATTTATTTTTTTGGACTGAATACAGGGGAATTTATTTTTTCCATCTCTTAAAGTTGGCTTGAAACTCGCTAGATTGATTTGTAAACTGCTCCCAAGGCGATCGAAATTATTTGTTTATCAGTTAGTTTGAAAGCCTTTGCGATAACCGCTAGTTTTTACTTTAAACTTAAATACTAGTCCTCATTTGAAAATTTCACCAAAGTCAACAGCTGTTCATATGACCACCTCATTGTTGAGTATTCGAAGCGTTACAAAAAAATACCCTTTGGTGACAGCCAATGATCAAGTCTCACTTGAGGTTAAAAGGGGCGAGATCCATGCTGTACTGGGAGAAAACGGGGCAGGCAAATCTACGCTGATGAAAATCATCTACGGAGCAGTAAAGCCTGACGAGGGTGAAGTCATCTTTAAGGGTCAGTCAGTACATATTAAAAATCCCCAAGAAGCTAGAAGACTTGGAATTAGCATGGTTTTCCAGCATTTCAGCTTATTTGAAACTTTAAGCGTGGCAGAGAATGTATGGCTTGGCCTCGGTAAGGAGCTTAAGCTACCAGACGTTGAGGCAAAAATTAAACTTATAGCCAACGAATATGGCCTGGATGTTGATCCTAAAAGCCCAGTTCATTCGCTAAGTGTGGGTGAGCGTCAACGAGTAGAGATTATTAGGGCACTCTTAGGCAATCCTGAGTTGCTGATATTGGATGAGCCCACCTCTGTTTTAACCCCGCAGGCTGTTGATAAGCTCTTTGTTGTTCTTAGGCGGCTTGCTGAGCGCGGTTGTAGTATTTTGTATATCAGTCATAAACTCCATGAAATTCGCACCCTTTGCGATGTTTGTACTGTGATGCGAGCCGGTCGAGTTACTGGGCAATGCACTCCCAGTTTTGAATCAAACGAGTCCCTTAGTCGCATGATGATTGGTGCTGAACCGGCTGATTTGGTGCATGAGGCGCATCAAACTGGTGCTACTGTATTAAAAGTAGATCGGCTGAGTCTCCAAAAAAATGATCAATTTGGCGTTAATCTGGAAGACATTGAGATTGATCTCAGAAAAGGCGAAATCCTGGGTATAGCCGGAGTGTCGGGTAATGGCCAAAGGGAATTACTTTACGTATTGTCAGGCGAAGATGTGAGGGCGAAACCTGAATCGATTATCTTGAAGGGGCAAAGTGTTGCTCATTTAGGACCCACCCAGCGCAGAGTTCTGGGACTTCACTTTGTTCCAGAGGAACGTTTAGGGCGAGGGGCAGTACCAACGTTAAGCCTGATGGATAACATGTTACTTACCAGAAGCGAATCAGTGGGTGCCTGGGGGTGGATTGATGATAAGCCACTACTCAAGCAGACTCAGAAAATCATTGAGAACTTTAACGTCAAAGCAAGTGGCCCACAAGCAACTGCTAGTTCATTGTCTGGTGGAAACTTGCAGAAGTTTATTGTGGGACGTGAGATAGACGCCCACCCCGAAGTTCTAATTATTTGTCAACCTACCTGGGGTGTTGATGTCGGCGCTGCTGCTCAAATACGGTCTGAGATTTTGAGACTGAGAAACGCAGACTGCGCAGTACTTGTTGTGAGCGAGGAGCTGGATGAGCTGTTCGAGATTTCAGACCGAATCCAGGTCATATCTCAGGGGCACTTATCACCCTCTGTGAGCCGCTTGGATGCAACCAAAGAGCTCATTGGTTCTTGGATGAGTGGCTTGTGGCCAAAAGTAGGCACTCCGCCAACTGCAACTTTAAATTAATTTCAATTTTAATTCGATGAATCACCCTATTGGCTACTCATGTTTAAATTAGAGCAAAGACCTTTTCCGTCTAAGTTTTGGAGCATCGCTTCTCCCTTACTTTCACTTCTGATCACCGTAATCCTAGGCATGGCCTTGTTTGTTTTGCTGGGTAAAGATCCAATTAAAGGATTGCTCGTGTTTTTTTGGGAGCCTATTAAAAGCGGTTACGCCTTGGGGGAGTTGATGGTCAAAGCAATACCGTTGCTGATCATCGCAACTGGCCTAGCCGTGTGCTTTAGATCCAATGTTTGGAATATTGGGGCAGAAGGTCAGTTCGTATTAGGTGCAATATTCGCCTCTGGTGTTGCGCTCCTAGCGGACAAAGAAACTTCGTCCTGGATTGTGCTTGGGATACTTTTGGCCGGCGTATTAGGGGGGATGCTTTGGGCTGCCATCACAGCTTTGCTCAGAGATCGTTTCAATACCAGCGAAATATTGGTAAGTTTGATGCTTGTGTACGTAGCGATCATGCTTCTTAACTACTTAGTCTATGGCCCTTGGAAGGACCCCCTTGGTTATAACTTTCCTCAGACAAAGAACTTTGAGGCGGTGACTCAAATACCAAGACTATTCAAAGGTTCAAGAATTAATATCGGCCTCTTTATCGCTCTCTTTGGATCCCTTGCGCTTTGGATCTTTTTATTCAAAACTCGCGCCGGATTTGCCCTAAGGGTTGGAGGATTAGCTCCGCAAGCTGCGCGCTACGCTGGCTTTTCCTCAAGTAAAGCCCTGTGGGCTGCACTCCTATGCTCAGGCGCTGCGTCTGGTCTTGCGGGGGCTCTTGAAGTTGCTGGCCCCGTTGGTCAATTAACTCCCTTTATTCCTGTTGGTTACGGCTTTGCGGCAATCATTGTTGCTTTTGTTGGACGAGTGCATCCGCTTGGTATGATCTTCTCCTCGCTGTTGATGAGTATGTTTTATATAGGCGGCGAACTAGCGCAGTCCAGACTTGGATTGCCTAAATCTTTAACTGGCGTTTTTCAAGGACTGCTTCTTTTTACGCTATTGGCCTGTGACGTGTTAATTG
The DNA here is from genome assembly GCA_903896615.1 of uncultured Burkholderiales bacterium. GTDB lineage: Bacteria > Pseudomonadota > Gammaproteobacteria > Burkholderiales > Burkholderiaceae_C > Limnohabitans. The sequence goes on along the minus strand of CAITYM010000012.1, from coordinate 48,152 downwards.
CTTATCGGGTTCGAATGCCGATTCGCACTTTTATCCGGTCCAAATAAAAATCATCCATTTCGAATCAAGATAAGGTCACTACACCCTCATGGAAACCTATGCACTACTGATAGCCGCCACTTTGAATGCGGGTACCGTTTTAGCTATAGCTTCACTTGGACTGCTCATTAACGAGCGCTCCGGTGTAGTTAACTTGGGCGCAGAGGGCATGATGTTGTGCGCTGCTATTGCCGCATTTGCCACTGGAGTTCACTCCGGTAGTGACCTACTTGGATTCACTGCAGGAGCATTGGCTGGCGCTTTCATGGCCTTTGTTTTTGGGGTTTTGGTTATATTTTTAAATACCAATCAATATGCAACAGGCCTGGCGTTAAGTCTTTTTGGCGCCGGCTTCTCTGCCTTTGTTGGAGTGGGCTATGTTCAAGCCAAATTGGTGGATAGGGTTCATTATTCAATTCCTGTGCTTGAGGACATTCCGTTTGTGGGCACAGCCTTATTTCAACACCACCCGCTGGTCTATATCACCATTATTTTTGCGATTGCATTGATTTGGTTTTTAAACAAAACACGCCCCGGATTGGTGCTAAGAAGTATTGGCGAATCTCCAGAGTCGGCGCATGCCTTAGGCTACAACGTAAGAATGATTCGCCTTGGGGCCGTCGTAATGGGGGGGGCTTTGTGCGGTTTGGCGGGTGCCTATATTTCTCTCATTTATACTCCGCTTTGGGTAGAGGGTATGATTGCGGGTAAGGGTTGGATTGCACTCGCATTGACGACATTTGCAACTTGGAAGCCAATGAGAGTGCTGTGGGGGGCTTACCTATTTGGAGGTGTAACAATGCTACAGTTCCATCTTCAGACCATAGGTGTTGATGTACCAAGTCAACTCCTAAGTATGCTCCCCTACATTGCGACTATCGTGGTACTTGCATTGATTTCCCGAAATCCACTTTGGATTAAAGTGAATATGCCAGCATCTATTGGTAAGCCGTTTTACCCAGGTGCGTGATGATATTAATTTTGTGTTTTTAATTTTTTTGGTTAACGTTTTTTTAAAGGAAAAGTAAATGACAGATCTGTATAAGCGTAAATGGATTCAAACTGCTGCGATTGCAACAGTTGCTGCCGCCGCATTAGTTGCTTGCGGCAAAAAGGAAGAAGCCAAGACTGAGGCACCTGCTGCTGCAGATGCTCCTAAGTCTGAGCCCTTAAAAGTAGCATTTGCATACATCGGCCCCGTAGGCGATGGTGGTTGGACTTTTGCGCATGACAATGGTCGTAAAGCACTTGAGAAAGAGCTTGGATCTAAGATCACAACTTCATTTGTTGAAAATGTTCCTGAATCTGCAGATGCTGAGCGTGTAATTCGCGATATGGCAACACAGGGTAATAAACTCATTTTCGGAACTACTTTCGGGTACATGGAGCCTATGCTCAAAGTAGCTGGAGATTTCAAAGACGTTAAGTTTGAACATGCAACTGGCTACAAACAAGCCGATAACATGAGAACCTACGATAGTCGCACTTATGAGGGTGCGTATATGGCCGGCGTCATTGCAGGTAAGATGACCAAAAGCAATGTGCTCGGAGTGGTTGCATCAGTACCTATCCCAGAAGTGATTCGCAACATCAACAGTTTCACTTTAGGTGCTCAATCAACTAACCCAAAGATTAAAACCAAAGTAGTTTGGGTTAACGAGTGGTTCAATCCACCAAAGGAAACTGAAGCTGCAACTTCACTCATTAACGGCGGCGCAGATATTTTGTTCCAAAATACCGACTCACCTGCAGTTTTAAAGACAGCAGAGTCTAAGGGTAAGCGCGCCTTTGGTTGGGATTCAGATATGACTGCCTATGGTCCTAAAGCACATTTGGCATCTTCTGTGATCAACTGGGGTCCTTATTACATCAAAGCAACCAAAGACGCTTTGGACGGCAAATGGACAGGCGGCACTCACGCTTGGTGGGGTGTTAAAGAAGGTGCCATTGATATCGTCTCTATTGCAGATGACGTTCCAGCTGAGACAAAAGCAAAGATTGATGAAGTTAAAAAAGGTTTAACCGACGGTTCTTTTGCAATTTGGAAAGGCCCAATTTCAGACAATACAGGTAAGGCTGTATTGAAAGACGGCGAGGTTGCAGATGACGGATTCCTAAGCGGAATTAAGTTCTACGTTAAAGGCGTAGAGGGTAAAGTGCCTGGAAGCGATAAAAAATAAGGTCCACCCTTGTTACTTTGAGATAAGTCGCTCGGGTTAAAGGCGGCTTGCTTAAAGTCTTAGACGATTAAACGCCCTTGTCCTCTTTGGAGGATTAGGGCGTTTTTTTATGTTATTTCGGCTGTAAACTGTAAGATTAGACTTTAAAAATGAAATTAACAATTTCACTATAGGTAAACCGCATTATGTATAACGTACACCCCGTAGCCCCTAAGCGCCTTCCTGAATTGTTAAAGCGAATGCCCAAGGCTGAGCTGCATATTCATATTGAAGGTTCGCTTGAGCCTGAGTTGATATTCAAGTTATCTAAGAAGAATAATATTCCAATTCCCTACGAGAGTGTTGAATCGCTGCGAGCAGCGTATGCTTTTAATAATTTACAAAGCTTTCTTGATATCTATTACGCCGGCGCAAGTGTGCTTATCAATGAAGATGATTTTTATGAAATGGCGTATGCTTATTTTCTAAAAGCAGCAGAGGATCATGTATTGCATGCTGAGCTCTTCTTTGATCCCCAAACACATACTGAGCGTGGCGTACCCATGGAGGCCGTAATTAAAGGGCTAAACCGTGCTTGCAATGAGGCTAAAGATAAACTGGGCATAACCTCATGTTTGATACTTTGTTTTTTAAGGCATTTAAGCGAGGAAGATGCTTTTAAAACACTAGACGAGGCTCTACCTTTCAAGCAGTTTTGGGTGGGCGTAGGGCTGGACTCAAGCGAGGTAGGCCACCCACCTGAGAAATTTGCTAAGGTTTTCGCAAAATGTAAGGAACTCGGGTTTAGGTTAGTTGCACACGCAGGCGAGGAGGGCCCCCCTGCCTATATTTGGTCTGCTCTGGATGTACTAGGGGTTGAGCGGGTAGACCACGGAGTTCAATCTATCAAAGATCCTGAGCTCGTTAAAAGACTCAGCTCAGAGAGAATCCCACTAACAGTGTGTCCACTTTCAAATTTAAAATTAAAGGTTTTCTCTAGTCTGTCTGAACACAATATTGCAAAGCTACTTGCGCAGGGACTATGCGTGACAATTAACTCAGACGATCCGGCCTATTTTGGTGGATATATTTATGAGAACTTTATTAAAACATTCGAGGCACTAGGCTTGGGTGCTAGGGAAGCATATGCATTTGCACACAATAGTTTTGAGGCAAGTTTCATGTCTGTTGCTGAGAAAGAGAAGTGCTTTCACGCTTTAAAAGTTTGTTTTGAGAGTTTTGTAGAAAATGATGCATAGGCAATACTTTCGAGCTTTTACAAATTACCTCCGCTCGCCCCAGTTTTGCGCAAAAGCACTATGGCTGAAGTTTTAATTGCTGGGGCAGGAATCGGCGGGCTTAGCGCTGCCATTGCTCTTGAACGCGCTGGTGTAGCCGATTTGCGCGTCTCAGTGATTGAACAATCATCTCAACTGGGGGAGGTTGGCGCGGGTGTGCAACTTGGTCCCAATGTTACGAGAGTCCTAAGGGCGTGGGGCGTTGATAAAATTCTTGAGCCCTATGCATTCGAGCCTAACTCAATAGAAGTTTTTAGTGCCAAGAGCGGTAAACTTTTAGCCGAATTGCCATTAGGCTTAACATTTAGAAATCGTTATGGTGCGCCTTATCTAACAGCGCACAGAGCTGATCTTCATGCCTGCTTACACTCATGCCTTATCAATTCTGGCTTTGCTCGCATAGAGTTAAATCAAAAACTTCACAGTGTTCGCAGTTCAAATTCAGATGTTGAAGTCTTGATAGAGTCAAATAAATCTATTCAAAGTCAGATTTCTGATTCAACGAATACAGTCTCTACCCATCAAAGGCATTACAGCGCATTGATCGGCGCAGACGGAGTGTGGAGTAAAGTTAGAGATATATTTTTTGATCAAAACTCAAGCAGTGATAGAGGGAGCACTAAGTCGGTAACTTTCTCTGGTGATTTGGCCTATAGGTCTTTGGTTTTGCAAAAGATGTTGCCCCAACACTTAAGGTCTACATGCGTGAAAGTCTGGCTCGGCCCAAATATGCATCTCGTGCAATACCCCATAAGAGCAGGGGAATGGCTCAACTCCGTATTAATTTTGAGTCCTCGCCCTCATAATCACAAAGGGTTTGTGTCTACCAAGAATGTTATTGAAGCCTTAGATTGGACAATCAAGATGAGTGGCGAGGAGAAAGCGTTTAATATTCAGTCCATTTTCCCTCAGGTTTGTTTGAAAATTCAAGATACTTTAAGAGCTATTGAGTCTTGGAATGTATGGCCCCTAATGCGCGGTGAACCGCTTGCTGGGAGTGAGCAAATGGTCAACGGACGCGTAGCACTACTCGGGGATGCGGCTCACCCAATGCTCCCCTATTTGGCTCAAGGAGCAGGCATGGCAATCGAAGATGCTTTTGCGCTAGGAGAGCAATTTAGGGCCTTTGGCGCAGCGTCCTTAGTTGGAAAGGGTATTGAAGGCCCGCTTTTGAACTACGCAAAAAATAGATGGTCAAGAAATGCAAGAGTTCAAAGCAGAGCGTTACAAAATGCGGGTATCTTTCATGCTGAAGGAGGCCTTGCTTGGGCAAGGGACCGCTCACTCCAGCTTTGGGGGGCTAAGTTATTGGATATGCCTTGGTTGTACGGATACCGAGCTTAGGTGGATTACCAAAATCTTTGATTGACAATGAATTTAACGATCCATTGATCGGCTTGGTCATACATACCGTGACCAATTCCAGCATTGAGTTCATGGCCTAAAACCTCAGTATCAACTACTGCATAGATTGTTTTAGTGTTGCTGCTGATTGAATTGATGTGGTTATAGGGCCCTAGTTCGTTGTAGCTTTCAATCCCAATTTGAGTTTTCTCAGCTACTTTGTAATTGATCTTGAAGTCAATGTCCTCAGTTACTGGACCACTCCCAGAGTTGAAGCTGCCGTCGGAATTTAAGTTCACAGCAATACTCCATTTATCAAAGTTCCATCCAAGTATTGCCTTCAACTCTGCTGTGTTGGGATAGGGAGCAACAGCTATTTTTTGCTGACCCACCTCAAAATTCAATCCCCAATAAGCACCTCTCGTTGGGTGAGGGGCAATGTATTTAAGTCTTACCTTGTAGCCGTCCCCATTCCAGTCTCCATTTGTCGCCCGCGTAGAGAGCGCGTAGATACCCAGTTCCAGCGTGTCGCTAAGTCCAAGGTTAAATTCAGGAGTCAGCCGATAGACATGGTCTGGGGCTTGCTCCCCTATGTATTGAGGTGTCGATCTGCCGGAGGTAACATAGTTGTTGTGAAGGTCAAGGCTTGCGTGTCCAGCATCCTCTTTATCGTCCGAATAGACCTGTATTTCCTCGGACGCTGCGTATGTTAACGAGCATGTTAGAAAGAGGGGAAGTAGGTAATATTTTTTAAACTTTTGAAATAACATGGGTATTGCGCATTGATTTGTCACATTTTCCGACTATTCTACTTATTGGAAAATAAATAGTAGGCTGTAGATAACATAATCACATTAATCGTATGTAAATACCTAACTACTGAAATTAGTGGCTAAGGTTTTGAGATTAAATGAATTTTTTAGTATACATCTTTAATTTAATTTAAAACTCAAGTATTCATAATTAAGTCCAGTAATTTTTTGAATTTGTATGTGTATTCATTAGGAAATTAGCACCCTTTTTAAGCCTTTATTAAGCTTAGCTTGCCTAGAATAACGCAATATCAAAATAATCACATTTAATGCCTAAGCCCTTGTTTTAGTGTGATTTTTTTCACTTGATCTTTAATCATTGTGGTTCCAAATGAATGTATCAAAATTTCAGTTAAATGTAGTCAAGCCAATACTAAAAGTATTTCAAGAATCGAAGATCAAAAGAAAATATTTTCTAGCAAGTGCATTCCTGTCTTTAACCGTTGCTGTAGGGCTAAGCTCTTGTAAGAAAGAGAGTGACAAAGCTGCGGTGGAGCCGCCACTCGCAAAAGCTGCGGCGGCATTTAATTTTGTTGACCTAACCGAAAAGCAAGCCGCTGGTTTAAAACCCAAAACTGTCGAGCAAACAAATTTTGTATCGCAACTGGCCGCATTCGGAAGTGTAGATTTCAATGAAAACTCTGCTGTCCAGGTATTCACTCCCTATCAGGGAAAGATCATCCAGTCATTTTCTGATGTGGGGGATTTTGTAAGTAAGGGGCAACCACTTTACACAGTTGATAGCTCTGATCTAGCGCAAGCGGAATCTACTCTGTTGTCTGCGAAAGGTGTTTTTGATCAGTCGAATGCTACTTTAAATAGGGCAAAAGATTTATATCAGATGCGCTCAATATCCTTAAAGGAGTTAGAGCAAAATACTGCAGACCAAAATGCGGCTGAAGCATCCTTAAAAGCCGCAAGAGAGGGAGTTCGAATATTTGGGAAGACCACTGCTGATATACAAAAAATAGAATCCGAGCGCAAATTAGATACTGTACTAGTTGTAACTAGTCCCATTAGTGGACAAGTTGTCTCGAGAAATGCGCAGCCTGGATTGCTTGTGCAGCCTGGTAATGCCAATGCTCCTTATGTAGTTGCTGATGTTGTAAATAAATGGTTAATCATCAATGCTTCAGAGGAGGACAGCACCAAGCTTCATGTTGGACAAGAGCTAGAGGTAAAGGTTCCCGTATTACCCGAGGAATCTTTTAAAGCAAGGATAAAAGTAGTTGGCTCCATCGTTGATCCCAGTACGAGAACTGTTTTAGTGAGAGCCGATATCAGTGATCCAAAGCGAGTTCTTCGCTCGGGTATGTATGCCACTTATATAGTAAAAGGCGATAAAGTTGTCAAAGGTATAGGGGTTCCCGAGGACGCAATTGTCCGTGAGGGAGATGGAACCATGTCCGTTTGGGTAACTGAGGACGGTCGACACTGGGTAAGTCGAACGGTAACATTGGGGCTTAAAACAAACGGACTAGTCCAAGTGACGAACGGTTTGGAGGAGGGTGAAAAGATTGCTACAACGGGTGCAATTTTTTTAAGTAGTATGCTTTTTAAGAATAAATAAATAAAGCGAAGCGTGTGGATCAAATATACAGATTCAAATTCGACCTAAAGCAAACCTAATAGAGATATTCCTGTGATCAAGTCCCTTATCATTTTTGCGCTCTCGCGTCGCCCAATTATTTTATTGGCACTCTTGGTTTTTTTAGGCGCTGGACTAATTGCTTTTTCCAAATTAAACATTGAAGCGTATCCCAATCCAGCCCCCGTCATTCTTGAAATTACAGCTCAGGCGCCTGGCTTATCCGCCGAGGAGATGGAGAAATATTACACGATACCGATGGAGATTGGACTGTACTCAACGCCTGGTATCGATAATATTCGGTCAACTTCCTTTTATGGTCTCTCATTTGTACGAGTTACCTTTAAATACGGCGTAGATTTTTATTTTGCATATGCACAGGCCGGCCTCAGTTTGCAGCAAAACGTGAGTTTGCCGGGAAATTTGGTGCCAACCATTCAGCAATCTAGTTTGGTTGGAGAAATATACAGGTATGAAGTTGTTGGGCCTAAGGGATTTGGTTTAACTAATTTAAGAACGGTCCAAGACTGGATCATTTCAAGGCGTTTATCCACGATTCCCGGAATCGTTCAAGTGAACAGTTGGGGCGGTACTACTAAAGAATTTCAAGTGCAAGTAGACCTTCCAAAATTACAAGCCTTTAACATTACTATTCCACAAATTATCAGTGCGTTAGGTAGCTCAAACTTGAATGTTGGTGGGCGAGAAATTTCATTTGGCCAGCAATCGGTGAATATCCGTGGGTTAGGACTTATCAATACGGGTGGGGATGATGATATTTCAAAAGGCTACCAAACCAAGGACATTGAAAATGTCGTCTTGAACCAAACCAATGGTGTACCAGTTAGAGTCAGGGATATAGGTAAGGTTGTTGTTGGATTTGTTCCCCGTTTGGGCATTGCCGGAAGAGACGCAGATGACGACGTTGTAGCAGCCATTGTTGTAATGGCTCGTAACCAGCACACAAACAACATGATCCCCAAGGTTCGGGAGATGATGGATGCAATGAATTCAGATGGTACGTTGCCCCCTGGCGTAAAAATAATATCCTACTATGATCGGTCAGGACTTGTGGGTGTAACAACCCATACAGTATTAGAAAATCTTATAGTTGGATGTATCCTGGTTTTCTTGATTCAATGGATTTTTCTGGGTGACTTTAGAAGTGCAATTATTGTGGGCGTTAATATCCCGTTTGCACTTTTATTTAGTATTATTATTTTAGTAATCCGTGACGAAGACGCTAACCTTTTGTCCATTGGAGCAGTTGATTTTGGAATTATTGTTGATTCAGCTGTTATCTTGGTTGAAAATATTTTCAGAAATTTTCAAAGTAATCAGAAAAAACTACTGCAAGATTTAGCTGCAGGCAAATTGAATGTTGAGCCCTCTATTGGAGATGGAGATGGTGAGTTAACCCCGGCTTGGTCAGATCGACTCAAGATGATTCTAATTAGTGCGTGTCAGGTTGACAAGGCAGTATTGTTTTCAGTTGCAATTACTGTAGCGGCATTTATTCCATTGTTTACCATGCAGGGTGTTGAGGGGCAGATTTTCAGTCCAATGGCAAAAACATATGCTTATGCCTTATCGGGCGCACTGATCGCAACATTCACTATCACTCCAGTGTTAGCTTCCTACATGCTTCCCGAGCACATTGAGGAAGTTGAAACATTCATTGTGGTATGGCTTAGAAAAGTATATGAGCCAGTCCTGCATTGGTCACTTCAAAACCGCAAACAGATTATGTCAATTGGAGGGATTTTTTTACTCTTTTCAATTATTTTGGCTGCAAGGCTAGGTTCAGAGTTTTTACCTGCATTGGAGGAGGGTAATCTGTGGATTAGAGCTTCTATGCCGATGACTATGTCTTTAGATGCTGGATCAGCACCGGCAAATAAAATGAGAGAAATTCTAATGCGCCACAAGGACGAAGTGCTAACGGTTGTCTCCCAGCACGGTCGACCAGATAACGGGAGTGACGCATCGCCTTTTTCTAATGTTGAACTTTTTGTCCCTTTAAAACCATTTGACGAGTGGCCTAACGGTGAAACGAAGGAGCAGTTGGTCAAAAAAGTACAAAAGGAATTTGCAGATGAATTACCGGGAGTTGTTTTTAATTTCTCCCAGTATATTCAAGATAACGTTGAAGAGTCATTATCTGGTGTTAAAGGGGCTAACTCTATAAAAATTATTGGCCCTAATTTAGAAAAATTAGAAATATATGCCTCCCAGGTCAGAGACCTTATGGCAGGGGTCCGAGGAGTTGAGGATTTAGATATCTTTAATGTAATGGGTCAACCCAATCTAAATATTAAAATTGATCGCGAAAAGGCTGCACGGTACGGTTTAAATACGGGTGATATAAATACCGTCATTCAAGCAGGTTTGGCCGGGGCAAGCGCAACAACGATATTAGAGGGTCCTCGACAATTTAACCTATCAGTCAGAACTGCGGAGCCTTTTAGAAACGATATTGACAAAGTCAAATTGCTAAAGGTAGGTTATCAAACGGCTAGCGGGAATGTTGCGTACATACCGCTAGGTCAACTGGCGGATATCACGCTAGATACGGGTGTGGCATATGTTTATCATGAATCAACTGCCCGATTCATTCCTATTAAATTTAGTGTGCGAGGACGAGATCTTGGGGGTACGGTAGAGGAAGCGCAAGAATTGATAGAGAAAAATGTAACACTTGAGCGCGGTTACCGCATCGTATGGGCGGGAGAGTTTGAAGATTTACAAAAGGCTAAAGCTCGGCTAGTGTTAATTGTGCCCCTCAGTATGGCTTTAATTATCATTCTTCTGTACTGCTTATTTAATTCTTGGCGTGACAGTTTTCTCGTTTTAGCAGGGCTCCCATTTGCAATAGGTGGAGGAATTTTAGGCCTAGCTATTTCTGGACTGGATTTTAGTATTTCCGCAGCAATTGGCTTTATCTCACTCTTTGGAATCACCATAATGAATGGGATATTGATGACAACCTATTTCAATCAAACATTTGCATCGACAAATAAAAACGTAATTGATTCTATGTTTCATGCTGCAAGTCAGCGTATGCGCCCCATGCTTATGACGGCTTGGTCTGCTTGCATTGGACTCTTTCCTGCCGCTATCTCTCACGGCATTGGAAGCCAAGTCCAAAAACCACTTGCAACTGTAGTCGTAGGAGGATTACTGATAGGGCCTATCATGCTTCTCGTGGTTGTGCCGGCTTTATGTACTTTGTTTATTAAGGAAAAAGCAAATACCAACGCATAAAAGATTAATTGTTGTGTATTTTTGAAATATGAAGCTAGAACATAATAGACTTTTCTTGATAGCTTGGTACTTGGCTCTAATGGTTCCGAGTGGATTGGTGCGAGCTGGCGTACCCTCGCGCCCTAATGCTCCAGTGACAAGCATGAGGACTCAAAAATCTGCTTTACCCGCCGCCGCTTTACCCACTGCTGCTTCACCCATTAAAGGCCAAGTTGGTGGTGCAACTTCAAGCAATCAAAAATCAATTGGAAGTTTGGGCGGGCCAACTGTTAACGCGAATACTCCACCGAACACAGTTAAAAAGGATAGTGCGCAACAAGGATCCGCTTCAGCGGTTGGAAAAGCAGCAGTAACTCAAAAATAGAAAATGCCAAATTTCATTAATCTTAGAAATCCCAAGCCCGCAACTACATTGCCAGGTAGACACAGGTTTATACAAGCTATAAATTTGCTTAAGTGGGATTGCATTTCTAGATTGGTCAACTTTAGCAAGCTCAGTTTGGATAAAAATCGCGGTATTTGGTGGCTTATATTAACGGCGACCGCTATGCAGGTACTTTGTGAGTATCTGCCTTTCATTTCATGGATTATTTGGCCGTTCTTGGTTTACCTTTGTACGCAATCAATGCTAGACCAAGATAGGGCAGGTGGTTTGAGGACGCAGTATTTGACAAGCGCAATAAAGGCCATTAATTCACTCAAAAGCAAGGGCGAGGTTGTCATAGCACTTTTTTTATATGGTGCTCTTGGTTTAATTATCTTCAGAGGGCTAATGGAGGCTCTTAACTGGTTGCAAATTGATTGGAATTTATTACCTCAAGCTGTAATAACTCTATTGCCTTTTACTTTTTCTGAAGCTTTCTCAATCTTATTTATAGCTACTTGTGCTTACAGGTTAAAGCTTGATGACCGTGATCCATTTAAAACACTCAGCTTATCGCTTCGCGATCTTTTCATAACTCCCTTTTCAACGATATTTATTTTATTTTTACAAACTGTTTTATGTACTACATTGGCCATGAGTATGGCAATGTACTTTCGGACTCCATTGTTGGCTACTTTTTTGGGCCATGCACCATTTATTTTATTTGTTTTGGTTTGGATATGTGGTCAGTCTATTGAAAAAGAGAATGAGCTCTAGATACAAGGTTTGAAATGAATATGACATATTTTAAAAAATCAACAAAATCATCTGTTCTTATTTGTCTAGCCCTGATTTTAAGTGCGTGTGCAGTTGGCCCCAATTTTAAAAAACCAGATAACCCTAAAACTTCTTCTTTCACTAGAGATGCCTCACTTGAGGGTAAAGTAGTGGGTACTATTCAAACGGATTGGTGGAAAAGCTATAGCAGTCCCGAGTTGAATAAACTTATTGAGATGGCGCTTAAACATAATCCAAACATAGAGGTTGCTACTGCGAATTTGAAGGTGGCTCAGCAAAATACGATTGCTCAGCAAGGGTTTTATTTCCCGACAGTCACTGCGGGCACAAGCAGGACTATTCAAAATCCTGGTCTCTTCAATGCATCACCGCCCGCTTCAGTTGCAAATCCAGGACCTGGAGCACCCACTTACACTGTAAATAGCGCTGGACTATCGGTTGGATTTGTTCCAGATATTTTTGGAGGAAATCGACGTGCGGTTGAGTCACTGAGAGGGATTGAAAATAACGCCAAATATCAATTAGCCGCGCTTCAAATTACTGTAGTTACCAACGTCATTCAGACTGTTTCCCAGGAAATTACGCTTAGAGAGGAACTTAGATTAGCTGTCGCCGCAGAACGTGCTGCTTTTAAACAATTAGAGCATCTGCGAAGAATGAATGCAGTTGGCTATAGTAGTGGCCTAGATTTAGCTTCGCAAGAATCATCATATGCATTCGTCGCAGCACAGGTCCCAAATTTACGCAAACTACATGAACAAACCTTAGATATGCTGAGTGTGCTCTGCGGCGAGTTACCGAGTTCTAAGCTTGAAATTCCAACTATTGACGCTTTGAAAATTCCAGTTGATTTACCTTCTGCAGTTCCAAGCGCTTGGATAGATAAGCGCCCTGATGTAAAAGCCGCGGAAGAAATGGTTAAAGCAAGTAACGCGCAAATCGGCGTAGCTATTGCCAATATGATTCCTACTATTTCTATTAGTGGATTTACTGGAGCAACTGCGGGAACATTCTCAGGGCTTAAAGACTCTTTAAATAAAAGTTGGTCTGAGACTTTAAATGTCAATCAGACCTTATTTGCAGGCGGTACTCTTTTTGCACGTAAACGTGCAGCAGAGGCGAGCTTGGAGGCCTCCTTGGGTCAGTATAAGTTTACCGTTCTGACAGCATTTCAAAACGTAGCTGATACCCTATATGCACTAGATCAAGACAAGCGTAGTTGGGAGATTGCGAGAGATAACGCAGAGGCTAACAAAAAGATTTTTGAATATACCCAATTACAGTTCGATAAAGGATATGCCTCGGAGCCTATGCTTTTGGGTGTGGAGCAAACATACCTTGTTGCGGAGATTAATCGTATGCAAGCTTATGCACTGTACTTAGGCGATACTGCAGCCCTGTATCAATCCCTTGGAGGCGGGTGGCCTGGGGTTGATGCTAAATAATAGCAACTTCTTTGTGTTTAAAGCACCTAAACTTTTAGCAATTTAGGCTAGGTACTAAAAGTAAATAACTATTCAACGACTGCCATTAAGTTGCTTGCAGGGTAGGGAGTAAGGTATTTGAGGCATTCTTCTCCTTTTGCGTTTAACCAATGGCTATAGTTGCTTTCATCCAGGATAACTACCATTCGCTTTTCTTCCTCAGGTTTATGAAAGTTTTGCATTAACGAATGATTATCTGCATTAATCGTTAACATACTAAAACTCCTCTCAATCTTTCCGTTTGGCGCTTTCCAGCCCGTCCAGATGCCAGCTATTCCCATAGGCTCAAGGTCAATACGGTGGATTTTCGTGCTTACTGCTTTTCCCGAGCGCCAATCAGGCTCATAGATAGCTTCAGCTGGGATGATACAAAGCCTTTTGAGTCGCCAAGCATCCTTGAAGGCTGGTTTATCAGCAACCGTTTCAACCCTAGCGTTGTAGGTGTGCCGCGCAATCTTTGTATCTTTGGACCAGTGTGGAATGAGTCCAAAACTACCAGCCATTGCCTCTTGAAATGGCTGGTTTTCAGTTTGAAGGGAAGTGGATTCTTGGGAAAGCCGAATAAATGTAGAAGGGTAAGTGGGCCACACATCAAAGTTTACTTTGCTGGGCAATTTGACGCCAAATCTTGACTTCAAGCGGTCAACATCTTTTACAGATTCAAAATGTGCACACATTTTAAAAAATCATGAAATATTGAAAAAAGACCTAATAATTTTTGAATCAATATCGATGTGCAAAGACTGTGGTGTTCGTCAGCTGATGAAATCCAAAAGTAAGTTGAGAATTAAAATTATTTCGAGTGAAGGCCATGAAACTCCTCTTTAGGCATTTCACCAGAAGACAATTTCAAGGAATCCACCACAGTTTCTAAATCAATATGCTCATTGCTTAAATGAGTACTTGCCGCGACTGGAGAGGCAGAGACTTTTGCTGCAACCGTTTCTTGTTTAACTTTATCAGTGGCTACGGGGGAAGCTATTACGGGAGCGGTTGTTGCAACAGTTGTCATAGCAACGCTTTGTTGTGCTTTTTCTCGTCTTTCTTTGGCCGCTTTTGCGGTTGCTTCTAGCTTTTGATGCACGCTTTTAAGTTGATTGATGGAGTTTTTGAGTAACTCTACCTCTTTTTCTTTGTTTTGATCCTCGAAATCGCTCATGTTCTCTCCTTTTATCAACCTGAAGTCCCATTATGCTCCCGATTTTACAAGGTTCTTTAGGTAGCCTTCCTTATCGCAGTCCAGGGCATCAGAAAAAGCGCCCGTAAAGAGTTTGGTAACCCTAAAAAATAGCCGGGTTGGAACTCCGTATTTATAAGGCAATTTGTACTCGGACAAGAGAACTGGGTTTATCTCAGTGGGCAAAGCTCGGTAGGATATGACAGGCACTTTTATATTTGCCATCTCAATAACCTCATTAATTTGCTGTATGGTAATGCCATCATTTGCGCTACATTTGGCACTTAGTACTAAATTTTTATTTACAGCGTCAATACGAGTTCTAAAAGGGTAGGAGGCACCTGAAAGAACTGTAATTTCTCCATTTTTTTCAATCTTAGACATGAAGCCCGATTTTGTGTAAAACCGGTCTATGTTGATAGCAGTTATATCTACGGGCTTCCATGTTGTCATGGTTAAGTCTTCTGCTTGACTTCTAGTCTCCTCTATTAGTTCCAAAATATGTGAGGCAATTCTGCCTACATCTTCGCGCTCGACTTTGAATTCTTTAAGTAATATTCGTTTAAACATTTGAACAATTTCTTCAAACTGACCGCCTCCAATACGAACATCTGGTGGAGATGTTTGTATTAGATTCTCCCTATAAAAACGATCGGTTTTTCTTAGGATGTAAGGCATGTAATTTATTTGGTCTTTGTAGATTTGTTCAAGTTTTGAATTAAACAGAAAATGCCTAACCTCTTGCTTTGACACAACTTCTTCGTGTAACCTAGTTAGCATAGACTTTAATCCATCAAGTCCACCGTATTTGTTAAATATGTTTATCATCTCAAAAGCCTTGATTAATTTTTATGGGTTCGTAAAGAGTAATTTGCCTTTTAATTAGAAATTCTCTGAGTACTGATATAGGGGAGGGAATAGGTCTTATATTTATCCAACTCCTGCCAATATCGAAGTTGTGAGTTCAAAATATTGAGTTTTATTTAAGTCCTTTGATGAATGATTTGAAATAAGGGCTAAATTAAATTTTTACTGTCGTTATGTTGTCGGAGCAGTTTTTAAGAATAATTGGAGGATACGTCTATAGACATAATATTTTCAATCAATTGGTTTGCATTACAGCAATGTAATCACATCTGCGTTTAATTTTTATTAAGATCCAGCTTGGTTATTTAATCCTGTAACGTTTTTAAAATTTGCATGACTAGTAATAGCAGACCCTTCGTGCTAAACGTTTTGCAGCACTGATGACTTGCTAGGTCGGTACTTTGTGTTTGACTAAATTAAATTTAGCGCAGAGGCAGGTAAGTTATGGATAATTTAACAATAATAAATATGCCCTAACCAAATAGGGGTTGCACCCAAACGATTTGAATATGTAGGTCAAACCTTTTCCTACTTCATGAAAACTTCATCTGAGCTTTGAGTTTAGATGCGTAGGGAAGGCATTCATCGCCTGCAATAAGCGTGACTTAGCTTAAGTGCATTGCAACTACTTTTTTTTTGAAAATAAACAAATCATCTTTATTTGTTTTCTTTAAAAATGCATTAATGATTTTGTAAATATCTAAATCAAACTCAGGCAATGAGTTGTCAAGTAAATCATGGATTGACTCTTCATCTTTTGCATGTCCCAGGTAACTCCATTTATAAAATAAATGACTTACACCGCCTTCTCTAACTGCAATTGCGCCTTCATAGGGCCAAATTGCTAGCTCCATCTTTCTCAAAGCTGTAGTAAGTTTTAAGTTGTGTAGCTCCTTTTTCTCTAGTCCAATACATGCCCCAGCGCAAGTCTTTAGTTGATATCCAAAGCATGATTTCCCGTTTGAGATCTGCTCTAGCCCCAGAATTGCTTCGCACAAATTGTGTGTTTTTGCTAAGCTCTTTAGAACCTCTATTGCCTCGCGTTTGCTTTTGAAGGGGCCATAGAGATTTTCCTGGTCTCCGGGTCTGAGTTCTTTCTTTGAAACTAATGTTGGAACCCAGTACCCATTTTGATTAGGGCCAAGTCTCCATGCGCACAGCTCTGAAGTCCTTCGGAGTCGAATGTTCATAGTCGGCAAAAATTGCTTGATCATTTTTGACTCTAAAAGCAAGGCTCCTAGCTCACCGCTTGTCTCAATCCACTCAATATGTTTGATTCTGAGTGACATTTTGGCTTCTTTGCGTTGGGTGAGTGCATTTTGGAAGTGACTTATTACTCTGGTTTTTAAGGTTTTACTTTTTCCTATGTATAAATACTCATTGTTATCGGCATAGAAAATATAAACTCCTGGAGTATCGGGTATGGACTTGACAAGGGATTCGTCTATGTTGGGGGGCAGGCTAGTTTGCTTTAAGAGTTTTGCAATACTCTCGCTCATTTGGTTTTCACCGAATTGGCGATGACATAGGTTCCAAAACTGTAAAAGTATGTCGGCGTCACCCATAGCCCTGTGGCGAGCCTCACAATGCAGACCGTGCGTTTGAATGATGGTATCTAGATTATGGCGTTTTTGTTCAGGAAACAAAAGTCGTGACAGTTTTACAGTACAAATCACTCTAGGCTTAAAGTCTATACCCACTCTTTTGAACGCGGCTTTCAAAAATCCGTAGTCAAACCTTGCGTTATGAGCGATAAATATTTTGTCATCCAATTCTTTGAAAAGTTCGCTGGCGATTTCCTCAAATGTTGGTTGCCCTTTAACCAATTGTGAGCTGATTCCTGTTAGCGCCGTAATACCAGACGGTATAAAGACTTGGGGATCAAGTAAAGTTTCAAAGCGCGTAGATTTTCCATCTTGCAAAGTAATGATGGCTACTTCTGTGATTCGGTCTCGTTCAAAATTCGAGCCAGTGGTCTCAATATCAACAAATGCAAGGTTATTCACTGTTGGGGGTTACTCATAGGGGTTGGCAGGCGCATTAGGTAGCCCTAAACCTTATCATTGATTAAGGCCCAACGCTCGTGGTCTCTCCAATCCCCGTTTATTTTTAAGAATTTTGGACTGTATCCTTCATACATTAGGCCTACCGATTTTGCGAGTTGTATGGATGATTTGTTGGAGGGTTGAATATTGGCTTCTAACCTGTGTAGTTTGAATTTTTTGAATGCCTTTTCAATGATGATGCTCAGTGCTTCTTTCATATAGCCTTCGCCCCTAAAGCCATCAAAGGCATAGTAGATCAAGTATCCGCATTTAAAATGGCCCATGAAAATATCTCTGATTTCTATGGCTCCAATTAAAGCATCGTCTTTAAAGCGTCGCACCAGGTAGGCCTTATCTTGGGGCCCTGAAATATCCTTTATCAATTGCGCAAAAGCTTTGCGAGTGCTAACAACTTCGAGCCAGGGCGTAAGTGCTTTGAGACTCGCATTAATGGATCGAAGATATTCTTTTTCGTGCTTAGGTTGAATTTTTTCGAGATAGATGAGGCAGGGGGAAGCTGAGCTTGAATTTTTCACTTAAACCTTTGCATTTGCTTAGATTATTACTGGTACATACTGATAATGCGTGAATAATTTAGTAAGTATACTAATGAATTATTTGATCTATCTGGCGAGACATTAAGGTCAGTCTTTTTGAACGAGTACGGCTTTTAAAACTTACTTTAGGTCGATCAATCGAAGCCCTTTTTGTTGATATAAATAAAAGTCAATTGTTAACCGTATACACAGGAATTATCGATGAGTGATTTAGCCCGGTTAGAAGACCTTCCCCTTGACTACCGTCAAGCGTTGACGGCACAAAATTTAGTCCCGTTGTGGCCCAGTCTACGAGGTGTTTTGCCCCCCGAAAAGCCCAGACCCCAGACTGCGCCTACTTTTTGGTCTTATAAGGCAATTAAGCCGCTACTTTTGCAGGCTGGAGATCTAACTCCAATTGAGAAAGCCGAGCGTCGTGTTTTGGTTCTTGCTAATCCTGGTCATGGGCTTGAAAAAATGCAAGCAAGTCCAGCCATCTACTTGGGCTTACAACTCTTGTTGCCCGGTGAATGGGCTCCCTCGCATAGGCACACTCCAAACGCAGTAAGAATGATCGTTGAGGGTGAGGGTGCCTACACAACCGTTAATGGTGAGAAATGTCCTATGAGCCGCGGAGATTTGATTCTCACTCCAACAGGTTTGTGGCATGAACACGGGCATGACGGGGACAAGCCAGTCGTATGGTTAGATGTTCTTGATTTGCCGCTCGTCTATTACACTGAAACGTCTTACCATATCAATGGTGAGCGCCAACCTATTGACGGTATTAGGGGGGACAAGATCTATAAATACGGAGGGGTTGTCCCAACCAGAGACTTTGAGCGCAGCAAACAAGCCTATCCTATGATTCGGTATCCGTGGGTTGAGGTCAAGGAGTCACTACTCGCCCTTGGCTCTGAGGAGCCTACACTAAGTACAGTGATGGTTACTTATGTAAATCCTGAAACAGGTTCTGATGCGGAAAATATTTTGGGCTACTACGCGCTTATGCTGAGGCCAGGCCAGACTGTAAAGATGCCGGTTCGCTCGCCTTCCTGCGTCTTCCACGTCATTGAGGGTGCTGCAAGTCTTAAGGTGCTAGATAAAGAGTTTAAATTGAGCGAGGCGGATACGTGTTGTGCACCAGGTTACACGCCAGTGACTTTGGTTAATGAAGATGCAAACAAACCGACGTTCCTCTTTTTGGCCGATGAGTCGCCCTTGCACCGCAAGTTGGGGGTCTATGAGGTGAGGTAGCCATTTTCATTTTTACAGTCTTTCATTCCTTTTTTTAACTTTTCTATTTCAATCAAAATCATGTCAAATATCAAGTACCTTTGGACTCCCCCGCCTGTTGCTTCATTACCCATTCGCGGAAAGGAAGAGCGCTTACCCGTGAACCGTATGTTCTTTGTGGGAAGAAATTATCATGCACACGCTGCAGAAATGGGGAAATCGGTTGATAAGTCTGTTGAAAAACCCTTTTATTTCACAAAGTCGTTACACACATTGGTGCAGTCAGGTCAAACGATTCATTACCCACCTAAGACAACTAACTTTCATTTCGAAATGGAGTTGGTAGTTGTAATTGGTCATCACGGTTTTCAAGTTGCACCTGAAAAAGCCCATTCTCTAATTTATGGGTATGCATGTGGACTTGATATGACAAGGCGAGATTTGCAATTAAGTGCAAGGGAGCAAAGCCGACCTTGGGATCTAGGTAAGGATGTTGAAGAAACATCTATTTGCTCTGAAGTAGTGCCGATGCCTGAAAAGGTAATAGAGGATGCCTCAATTTCGCTAACAGTTAATGGGCAAACCAAGCAAAACTCCAACGTTAGTAAGCTCATTTGGAATATTCGCGAGATTATTGCGGACTTGTCGCTGCACTACCACTTAGAGCCTGGAGATTTAATTTACACGGGCACACCTGAGGGTGTTGGCCCCGTAGTTCCAGGCGATAAATTACACGGTGAGGTTGGTGGGGTGGGGTCGATTAGTTTGACGATTGGCGAGCCTAAAAAAGCATAAAAAATCATAAAAAAATCTTACAAAATGAGTGAATTCAAGCTATACAGCTTTTTTAGAAGTGGGACTTCGCACCGACTGCGGATTGCTCTCAACTTAAAAGGATTGACCTCGGAGTACATCCCTATTAATCTTCGTACCGAACAGCATTTGGGCGAAGAATATAGAAAGATTAATCCTCAGGGTTTTGTGCCCTCTTTGGTGACGGGGGGAACTGTTTTGACGCAGTCCCCAGCCATTATTGAATGGTTGGAGGAGTCCTATCCCAATCCGCCCTTATTGCCTGCGTCAATGAAGGATCGAGCAACTGTGAGGGCCATGGCTGCATTGGTGGGGTGTGATACTCATCCTATTAACAACCGCAGGATCTTGGAGTATTTGCGAAAGCAATTCGGTGCCAGCGAAGATCAGGTTAATGCGTGGTGTACCCACTGGATTGAGGAGGCATTTGACGCACTCGAGGTGTTGGTCAAAGAGAGCAACTCAAAGGGTACTTTTTGTTTTGGTGACACCCCAACTCTCGCCGATGTTTATTTGGTTCCACAAGTTGAGAGCGCTAAACGGTTCAAAGTTGATCTGAAAAGATGGCCCCTGATTCAGGCAATAGATGAGAATTGTTCTCAAATCGCCGCATTCGCAAACGCAGCCCCGATGAAGCAAATGGATGCGTCCTAATATTTTTGGAGAATTTATGTTCAATATTCGTTTTACTCACCCGCTCAAAGTATTCAAATGGGTATTTAGTCTGACATTTTGCTTAATAAGTGGGTTTGCAAGCGCACAGCAAGCCGCTAATTTCCCAGGCAAGCCAGTTACCATAGTGACGGCTTTTGCCTCAGGCAGCGGTCCAGACGCAGTGTTGCGACAGGTGACTGAGAAGCTCTCAAAGCTTTGGGGCCAACCCGTCTTGATTCAAAACAAACCAGGCGGTGGTGGGTTCATTGCCATTGACTCTGTAGTCCGATCAGCGCCTGATGGCTATACGCTTATACAACTCGATAGTGAGCATTTAGCAGCACTTCCCCATCTTTATAAATCTAAGGGGTTTGTGACCCTTAATGCCTTGGATCCTGTTGCTCCCATGTTTAGGACGCCCTTTCTAATTGCCGTAGCTACAGACTCCAAGTGGCAAAACATGAAGGATTTAATAGCTGCTGCCAAAGCAGAACCCGGTAAGGTGAGTTATGGTTCTTGGGGGATCGGAAGTCCTGGGCATTTGGGGGGGGAGGAACTGGGGCTTCTAACGAACACTGAAATGACGCACATTGCTTATAGAGAGGTCTCACAGTTGTTTACCTCAGTCGGTTCAGGTGACGTGCAGTGGAGTTTAGCAAGTATTCCATCGAGTCAGGGAATTTATAAAGCCGGGAAGATTCGCTATATTGCTGTTGCAACCCCCAAAAGACTCACCATCATGCCTGACATTCCTACTGTGGCTGAGGCTGGAGGACCGCAGAGCTTTTTTGTAAATTCCTTCGTCAGTTTGCTCTCCCCCAAGGGCATTGCACCTGAGGTGAGATCAAAAATTAATGCTGATGTCATAAAGGTACTTGCAGACCCAGAGGTTAAAGCAAGATTTGATACGTTTGCCTTTGAGGGACTTACATGGTCACCTGAGGAAATAAGAAAAAATGCTGAATTGAAAGAAAAAACATATCAAAAGCTAATTGAGCGTAAAAATATTAGCTTAGATTGATCCCGAAGGGGATTGGAGCGGGCGAAGGGAATCGAACCCTCACTATTGGCTTGGGAAGCCAAAGTTCTGCCATTGAACTACGCCCGCTCTATAAGGCATAAAAGTATAAAGCAAAAATACAATTTCCCCAATATTTGGTCCCCGTTCAGTGCCGTAAACTGGATGTGCTTTTTGATCGCCAATACTTGTTAAACCATCATTGCTTTCCAGCTAAATTATTTCTTATCTTTACTGATTTTGAATGCGCTTAAAGGTGAAGGTCAGGTGTGTAAATGGCTGAATCAATTCGCGGTGGATTTTCTAAGATTTAGATTGCTGACGCTGAGGATTTCCCTAATCCTTTTGGCCCTTGGTATTTGTTGGTTACATCAATAGCATCACGGTTCATAATTTTCACCTCTCAGATGTCTTGTCTATCAAAGTGATTCAAGAGGCAATTTAGTTAGAGGGTTTTTTGATATGGTAGTTTAGAAGTGAATATATGTAGTTGATTTAAACGATTGATTTCTTTGATTTTTTTCAAGTCCACTACTTATGGTTTTATAAATGTATGGGTCTATTAAAACTTCATTTCAATCCCTAGTTGAGAACTTGCATTTTGATAAACATTGAAATGGTTTGCTTGATGAATTCAAGACTAAACTTTTTGAAAAAATAGATGTGTTGTTTTTCATAAAAAAAATGGGTTGAATTTTTTGGATTTCAATGAATTATTTGTTACACTTCGGAAATCAGATAAGCAATCTTTGACAAAAAATATTTAAAAATTGTCGTTGTAGTTTGTTGATAGTTAGATGGTGGCTCAACAAGATTGATCAACTCCTTCAAGCTGTCAACTATGCGAATCTAGTTTTAAAGGCAGAAAACATTGATCTTTCCAGTTATTAGGGTGATGCGTGCTTTTTGATCACTGCGCAGAATGCCGACGTTGTTGCAATACTGAGCAGGGACAAGCTCCCCTTGAAATTACATTGACTGCAACAGAAAGCGACCGTATTGGCGAATTTTGCGTCGACGGTGATTGCCAGTACTTGGGCAAAAGTGGATGCACCATGGGGCAAGATAAGCCCTTTAGCTGCACCTTATATCCTCTGTCTTACAACCCCAACTCACGTAGTTTCTCATTTGATACAGAGTGTCCATTGATGCCTGTTTACTTTGAGCAACTCTCTAGCCCTAGCAGTGAGGCTTCACTGCATTTGGCGCAAGTTAGCAAGCAAATCGAGAAATTGGAAAAGCTTGATCCAGAGTTCCTGCAGACCAATTACGAGATCGATATTGATTATTTCGACTTGAAAAAGCTCCCCAAAAAACCTTTAACTAGGAGTGCCTCCAAATGAGTGAAGTTCTAACCTCAGTAACTATTCCGTTGCAGACCGAAGTTGCCTCAAGTGAACCCAGTGCTGCTCCTGTAAAAGAGGCATCTCCTAAAGTCAAGCGCATTAAACCAGCCTTGAGAGTGAAAGAGGTCGGAAATCAGAGCTGGACCTCTAAGAATTTGGTTGTAAAGAGTGATCACAACAACATTCGCTACTACACAACGCGTTGGGACGCTCTTTGCCCTTACATTGAGGTTACAGAGGAAATGTTAGATATGGCTCCTAAGCCATTTGTGGTCTACGCAATTCCTCCTGACAGTCCTTTTGGTGTGCCGATCAATGATAAGTACGGGTTGGTCAACGTAGCAGATGAAGGATTTTGGGCTGATGAGCGAAGAATCCGAAAATTTAAAGAATTAGATAAACAATACCGTAACTTTGAATATTCAGAAGAAGTTATCCCGGGCTATGAGTTGTCTGTATCAGACATCTTTGAGATGGGCGGTGAACATTTTGCCAATTACTGCATAGATGACCGTGAGGTCGAGGGATTTATTGACTATATCCGTAAGTTAGATGTTCTCATTTTGCGTGTTCACGATGCTGAAGGGGAACTAGTGCTGACAGACGTCTCTATCCTTTTGCCAGAGTACAACCAGGTCTACGGAAGCTTTTGTCAGTGGAATAGAGAATTTAAGAACAGGTCTCCTGGTATTTATGCATGTTTACTGGCGAGCAGATGGGCCGCGAAAAACGGGTATAAGTTCTACAACTTAGGTCCTGTCGACGATTATGGCTACAAATCACTTTTCGTAACTGAATTTGAGCCTATATACGCGCTTGCAATCACTGATTTGGATCACCCTTTGGTGCTTGATCCAACTTCACCCATAAACATTGACTTTAAGCCACATGAGCTGAACCAGATTTATAGAACTGTGCCGGAGCAAAAGTTAGTTAATGCGGTTGGCTAGTCACTAAGTAATTATTTGTATCAGGACAGGCTTTTCAAAAACCTGTGAATTGCTTGGTTGAAGGATAAAAAATAGCCCCTGGTTAAGTCACAGGGGCTTTTTTTATTTAAAAGTATGCTTTTCGCCGAATGTGATGTCGTAATCCATCATTAATTCTTCGCCCGTTTTAATGGCTTTTAACGTTACCAGTTTGTCGTTCTTTTTAAATTGAACGTTGGGTTTTTTTGAGTGATTTAAATAAACCGCCAAATCCATTGAATTTAGTCCTATTGAAGGTACTAAAAATTTATCTTTGTCAAAGTAACAAAATATCTTCATTTGTTTCTTAACAGAAGCAGGAACGCCTTTCAACTCTTTATGTGAAAATGCAACGTCTTTATATTTCAATTTGCTTTTTAAAGGATTGACTCCTTTGGGGATGGGCTTAATGGCGAATACGCCGATGCCGTGAACCTTGGATACCCCTAAGCGACAATAAACCTCTTCATTTAAGTGTTCTAAGAGTTTCTTTTTAAGTTCTGACATAGATGAATTCCGTTGATTAATAATTTTCGTATTCTTGCCGATACGCAAGGTGTTTGAGATTGTAGTCAAGACGTTGGCAAAATGGTGAAAATTTAAGGGTGTTCGTGTAAATTAGCCCCATCCCTTGCCCCCTTATCTAAAAGTCCAGGATGGGTCTTTGTAATAGCCTTGGGTAACCCACTCCGGTAAATGGTCGTTAGGTAAGCCGTTCCGCCCGATTAGATTTGCCCTCTAAGGAGCGCCGGGGCGCTCCTGCCCAAGGCGTTTGGGGCTTGCGAAAAGGGAGGTCCCTGCCTAGCAATTCTTGCAAATTGATGGGATAGATAGTTTTAAGTTGGGCGCAGTCTGTGACAATCGGAGTAATGTCAAAGCTCTAGAGGGCGGGAGGATGGATGAGCCTTTAAGTGATCCTTTTAGCCTTACCTGCCTATGTACTTGAGCAACACTTTTCCAATTTCTTTAAGGAAGCATCTAGATGTCAAACAAAGATTTCACGCCTTGGGTTATCAGTCATAAGGCTACACTTAATTTAAAGTCCTTTGATACCCAACCCCCATCGGACGAGCGCTGGGAGGACAAGTACAAGGCTGAGAATATGCAAAAACTGGGTGAAAAATTAGGTCAACTTCAAGGCTTAATGCACGCAAGTAAAACAAGGGGCTTGTTACTGGTTTTGCAAGGCATGGACACTGCGGGTAAGGACGGCGCTATTAGGCACGTATTCAACCATGTCAGCCCCCTGGGAGTGCGAGCTGAGGCGTTTGGAGCGCCCACAGAACAGGAGCTAGAACATGACTTTCTGTGGCGAATTCACCAAAAGACACCTGCTCTTGGTGAGATTGTTGTCTTTAACCGCAGCCACTACGAAGACGTACTCGTAACCAGGGTGAAGGGTTGGATTTCTAGGGAAGTTTGCGAGAAGCGGTTTGAGCATATTCGGGCGTTTGAGAAGTTGCTCCATGACCAAGGTATCAAAGTCATCAAATGTTTCCTGAACATTTCCAAGGATGAGCAAAGAAAGCGCCTGAGAGAGAGAATGGATGATCCACACAAACAGTGGAAGCTGCAACCCTCGGACTTTGAGGATCGCAAACTTTGGGATCAGTTTGGGCATGCGTACCAAGACGCATTGAAGGAAACATCTACCCCTGAGTCGCCCTGGTACGTGATCCCTGCAGACTCTAAGCACTACAGGGATTTGTTTCTGACTGAACTGTTAATCTCCACCTTAGACCAAATGCAGCTCAAAGTGCCAAAACCAAAATTTGATCTAACCTCTGTCAAACTTGATTAGACGGTTTTGAGCTCTCTAGGGCTGGGAGAAAACTAGTTAATCTCGCCCCAAAGATAATCGGGAGCAGATATTGAGCTCTCTGGGTCTAGGGCGAAATAAACCTCTCTCAAATCGACTTCAAAAGGCGAGAATCGGCTTAATTCTTTGAGCTGGGGAACTTCTATCTTTAGATTTTTGAATACATAAAAGTTCAGTGCCCTTAAAAAGGAATCAAAGTTCTTGATGTCAGGATGATCCTCTAATGAGAGGATAGACCAGTTATTGGTGCTCTCAGAATGAGCGATTTGAATATCAAATGACTGCCTGGGGAGCAAATGCCCATATTGTTCAAGATCAAAGATCACTTTACCTGCAAGTGTGCCAAACTCAGTTGGGAGCACGCTGATGTTTTTAGGATAAATTTTGATGTACGACATGATCGATCAGTCAACTACAAAGTGTGTAAGCAAAGGTGAGACGAAAACGTTGATTGAAAACGTTAAATCAGTTATCCCTTTCAAGTTGTTCTTGTAACCCATTTTAGCCACTCTGAACAACTAGATGATTTGATACTCTTATTGGGTTGTGATTCAAATGGTATTATCGGGCGGATTTTTTTGCAGACTGTACTTTCGGTTTACACTCCATCTCACCTTTTAGAAGCCAACAGTTTTAATTAGATATGTTTACGAAATTTAAAATTAGCATTACTCATCAAAGTACTTTATTAACCCATACGTTATTGGGTGTCCTTTTTTCAGCTACTTTGAGCTGTGCCTGCGCGCAAATCATCTCCCAGCCCATGACCCAGCCCATCAAAATCATTGTGCCCTTTACCCCAGGCACCGGTTTGGATACCATTGCTCGAGCAGTGCAACCCAAATTGAGTGAAAGGCTTGGTCAAACCATTCTTGTCCAAAACATGCCAGGTGCGAGCGGCAACATCGGAACCGATTACGTGGCCAAATCTAATCCAGATGGGTTGACCCTACTGATGGGGGGCAACACAATGATTATGGCAAGTCAAATGTACAAAAATGTAGGGTTTCATCCGTTGAAGGATTTTGCCCCTGTTAGTTTGGCCGCTTACGGTACCTTTATGCTTGTTGCGAATCCAAAGACGGGTATCAAATCTGTTCGCGATCTTATAGCACTGGCTAAATCCAAGCCTGGATATGTGACGTTCGGATCCCCTGGTGTAGGTACGCCTCATCACATGGCCATGGAGTTATTTAAGAATGATGCAAACTTATTTATGTTACATGTGCCGTACAAAGGAACTTCCGGCTATACCCAGGATCTTTTGTCAGGTGAGGTGATGACTGGTTTTCTGCCAGTGCATGTAGCCCAGGGTTTTGTGAATTCAGGACAACTCACCGCGCTTGCTGTAGGTAGCCTTAAGCGCCATCCAGTCGCACCTAATGTTCCCACTTTTGTTGAGCAAGGATTTAAATCATTTGAGGTTGATCTTTGGTACGGATTTTTCTATCCAGTTAAAACACCGACGAGTGTCGTAGAAAGACTCAATAAAGAATTAGCTTTTGTTCTGAGTAGTCCAGATATTAAAGACATTTTAGGTAAGGCAGGTCTGGATGCGTACTCCTCAACTCCTAAGGAGTTGGAGCGCGTAGCTACAAAAGATTATGCAAGGTGGGGAGCGCTGATTAAATCTAAGGGCATCACTTTTGATTAAGCCCTGCAGGGGTGAGTTTGGGGGGCGAGAGTACCCAAGGGCCTGGGTTGATCTACACCCTTGATTTGTACTTCAATGGCGTTTTAAGGTTTTTGAGCCTCTTTAACGGGCTTGCATTCCCCGCAAACAAACATCGTTGACCCAAGCATTCTCTTAAAGGAGCCTAGACTTCTGGGCTTGTGCAGGCCGCACTTAATGCAACTCATCGTGTCTCTGGTGCGCCCGTCGGCGGCAAACGGAGAACCGCCTACTTTTGACTTGTATCGCAATCCGTCGGCTTTAATTTGGGTTTTATCATCTCTTGACATGGTGTGTATTTTACATCCTTGTCCTTGGGACTTTTTAGACTCTTCTCAATTTAAGATTTGATGATTTACATACTTACCTTACTCACCTTACTCACCTTACTCACCGTACTCAAGGTCAACTTACCAATTAAGCGCAAGCGTTCGGCATCTATGCCCAATTGATTTTCTGTGACAGAGGGGGATTTTTAAATCCATTTACGTTACGCCGCTTGAACCCCTTGGACACTTGATAATTCAATGGATTTTGCAATCACTTGAAAGCCTCTCCAAGTGGCCTCTGACCCCAAGGTAATGGGTCTGACTCCGATGTGTTTTAGCGCGTGGGAGTAGCACATTTGCAGCGCTGCACTTCCTACGACAATCACCTCTTCTTTTTTCTTGAACTGCTGTGTCTGGAGTTCATAACCAATGACAAGGCCTGATAACAAATTGAGCAAATACTCAGGTGGATGGCGCTCAAATAGGGCAAGTGTTCTAACTCCGAAAATATCGTGTAACAGGTTGGGCTTGTAAACAGATCTTTTTGAGCTCTTTACAAGGCTTGAGGAGTCCTTGGTCACGTCACGTTTACTTGAAGCCTTGGGTTGAAGGCTAAGTCCTAAACCTTTATCAAATGCTTCGACATTAAACTCAACTGCCTCAGATGAGGTGGGGAGCGTTTTATTAAGTATCGAGTGTTCTTTTAGAATGGAGAAAAATTCCCCTGTCATAAAGGTTGAGAAGTCTTCAAAAATACCTTCTCTCACCTCCACCCATTTGCTGTGAGTGCCTGGCAGAACCATTCTCGCAGTATCTCGACCTAGTAAGGAGAGTGCTCCTAGTACTTGCACTTCCTCCCCCCTTATCAAATCCGGTGCGTGCTTGTGCTCAGTGCTGAGACCTGGGACGATACCGATTTTGTGGGGATTGATCCAGTGAAGATGGTTGGCTAAATAGTTGATCGAGACAGGGCAAGGGAGGTAGGGGGCTAATTGCCAGCCCTGCGCACTCCCAGCCATACCGCTGATCAATATGAGCACATCCTCCATGTCAAGCCACTGTGTGCAAATTTGACTCAGCACATTTGGGAACTCCCCCGGCGCAACACTCATGATTCCTTGGTCGTTTGATCTCTCCTCTTGGACTTGCCCTTTGTGCACAAGCGCTGCTCGAAGGGATGTGGTACCCCAATCGACGGCAATCAAAGGTCTTTTGAGGGGTATGCTCTCGGGGGGAGGAGGAATAATTTTTTTATGAGCCATGTCCGAATTATGCGATATTTTTGTAATCTTTCACAGCGTAACTATTGGGTGTATTTGGCGCACTTTGGGTGTAGCATCTGAAGATCCAATGAAGTAGATTCAGCGTTAAGTAGAAAAAAGACAGGGGAATTTGCAATGAAATTATTGATTACGGGTGGTGCAGGCTTTGTGGGGTCCAGGCTCGCAAGAAGTCTACTAACTCAGGGATCCTTGGGCGGACAAAAAATTGATAAATTAGTGATTGCGGATCAATACGCGCCCCCCGATTTTTTGTTAAAAGACCCTCGTGTTGAAGCTAGAACCGCGCCGCTACTTGCTCAGTGTGCAACTCTACATGAGGACCGCTTTGACGGTGTATTCCATCTTGCCTCAGCCGTCTCGGGCGAGTGTGAAGATGACTTTGACCTTGGCATGCGGTCTAATTTAGATACCACGCGCGCCTTGCTTGATGCATTAAAGAGGGCGGGAAACAAGCCGCGATTTGTTTTTTCAAGCTCCATTGCTGTCTTTGGACCAGACCCTGCTCACCCCATGCCTGACATCGTGACAGATGAGACACTGGCAATGCCTCAAACTTCATACGGAACGCACAAATTAATGTGCGAGCTTTTGATAGCTGACTATACGCGCAAGTGCTATGTTGACGGCAGAAGTGCCAGGCTCATGACAGTAACGGTGCGGCCGGGAACACCTAACGGTGCCGCGTCCTCTTTTTTTAGTGGCATTATCCGAGAACCCTTAGCAGGTAAGGTTGCGATTTGCCCCGTACCCGATACAGTCTCCCATCCCCTATCTAGTGCCTCGCTCACGGTTCAAGGGCTAATAGCTGTCTACGCGGCGAGCAGGGAGGAGTTCTTGGGTAGAAGCGGGATTAATCTTCCTGCCCTCAATGTTACGGTCAAAGAGATGCTTGAAGCCCTAGAGGCGGTGGCTGGCCCAAAGGCTAGGTCATTGGTGAAGTTTGAATTTGATGAGCGTATTGCAAATATAGTTTCAAATTGGCCCAAAGGCGCTGCCTCCAAAAGGGCCCATAGGCTAGGACTTCATCCTGCTAAGAACTTTGCCAGCATCATAGAGGAGTACATTCAAGAACTTTAATCTTTCAACTAAAGACATAATTGGAAAGCGTATATATACTCAAGGTATAAATTGTCGATCCTTGCCCGGTAAAACCAGAGAGAAATATCAAATGGAACCCATCGAGATTTTGCGCGTTTCAAATCTTCATACCTTTTTGATTGACGATTTGAACAAAGCTTACATTGTGCATGACCACAATCACATCAATGAGCCTGACGCATTAAAGCGAGTAGTTGCCATTGTTGGCGAGGGCGAGACAAAGATTGACCGCAAGTTACTTGCGCTGATGCCAAATGTAAAAATCATTTCTGTGTTTGGTGCAGGCTATGAGGGTGTGGACGTTCACGCTGCAATTGAACGCGGAATCGTTGTAACCCATACGCCAGGCGTCCTTAACAATGATGTTGCTGATTTAGCGATGGGATTGCTCATTAGTGTTTCAAGACAAATTCCGCAAGCTGACCGTTTCGTGCGTGCAGGGGACTGGGTTGATGGGCCCTATGACTTGACCAAAAAACTGAGCGCAGCAAAGCTTGGAATGGTGGGTCTTGGACGTATCGGCCAAGCCATTGCTAAACGTGCGAGTGCATTTGATATGAAAATATCCTATACCGCGCGAACTCCTAAAGCTGAGTTGCCGTACCTCTATTACCCCAGTGCCAAGGCCTTGGCGGCAGAGGTGGACTTCCTACTGGCGATCGTGCCCGGAGGCCCTACGACGAAAGCAATGATTAATAAGGAGGTGTTTGAGGCACTGGGTCCTAAAGGGTACTTTATTAATGTCTCAAGTGGCTCCGTTGTTGACCAACCTGCACTCATAAAGGCTCTTCAAGACAAAGTAATTGCGGGTGCAGGTCTTGATGTTTACAACGATGAGCCCCGGATATCACCAGAGATTCGTCATCTTTCCAATGTTGTGTTAACCCCTCACATGGCTAGCGGAACTTTTGAGACACGCAGAGCCATGGCAGATCTGGTGCTTGCCAATTTGTCCGCTTATTTTGAGGGTACAAAGTTACCCACTCCGGTACCCGAGTGCCAGGGGTTAATTACCAAGTGATACCAAGTTATTTGAGTTGAAGCAGCTGTAGCTCTGAATCTTCAACTCGTCACCAAAGTAAATCTAAGTTGCTACTGAATTTAATCCTGCGCTTCACAACAAGTGCGCAAATCAACGTCGGATCAATATTTACCTTGAAAATCCACTTGGACTGCGCTTAGGACCGCCGTTACCTGCTGGACGTGGCCCGCTACGTTTGCCACCCGAATTAGAGGGGCCACCCCTTGCTCTTTGTCCGGAGTTGGCGTTTGAACCACCTCGATTGTTGTTTCTAGAGCCCCTATTTCCCTGTGACATAAGGTCAACCGTTGTCATTGTGGGATCAGGTTCCCTTTGTGATGAGTTACTGGATTTGTGTCCAAACGCATTCACACCACTTTGAGTGCCCAAGTGAGCGTTAGCACGGGGTTGGAAATCGTCTTCGCCACGAGCTGCTTTGGGCTCATAATTAAATGGATCCCTTTGCTCTCTGGGCTCTCTTGGCTCGCGTTGTTGAGGCGGGCGGTTGCGGTTGTTTGAGTTGCCTGCACCGCTAGCGCCCGGTGCACCACTACGGCCTTTGTACCCAGAAGGTGATCTTGGTGCTTGGGAGTTTCTAGGCGGGCGGTTCTCAAAGCCACCCTCTGAAGGTGAGTGATCGATCCCTTTGTTGAGTACTTCACCGTTAGGACCTAGGCCATCAGTATGGGGGGCGTTGTTTTGAGGATGATGTGGTCTAGGCGTTTGTGCGCGTCTCGCATTAGCGTGAGGTCTTTGGTCGCCATTTGATCCTGAGGGCTTCTTTTTCTCACGGATGCGCTCCATCATTTCTTGGCGCGCCGCGCGGGCAGCCTGTGCCATCACATCACGACTTGGAGGTCTTCCCACACCGCCCCAAAGTGTTTGACGACCCATGGCGATGGGCTCTGCCTTCTCGTTGGCGTCAGGGCCAAAGCCCTCGACAGTTTCAGTTGGAATAGTTTGATGTGTAAATTTTTCGATTTCTTGCATAAATCCCTGCTCATCTAAAGAAACAAGACTAATGGCTTCACCACTCGCCCCGGCTCGCCCAGTGCGACCGATTCGGTGAACGTAGTCCTCACTGACATTAGGAATCTCAAAGTTAACGACGTGAGGTAAATCGTCAATATCGATGCCACGGGCTGCAATGTCTGTTGCAACCAGAACGCGCAAATCTCCGCTCTTAAATCCAGCGAGTGCCTGAGTTCTTGCAGTCTGACTTTTATTGCCGTGCAACGCCATTGCAGAGATTCCGGTTTTATTCAAGAACTCCGCTACATGATTAGCCCCAAACTTTGTTCTTGTAAAAACGAGAACTTGGTTCCAGTTATTTGTTTGAATGATGTGAGCGAGTAAGGCCTTTTTCTTGTTGCGACCAACGGGGTGAGCAACTTGGCGAATTCTTTGAACCGTTGTGTTGCTGGGAGTAACTTGTATGCTTTGAGGATTTCTAAGCAGTGTATTCGCCAGCTCTTTGATCTCATTGCTGAAAGTGGCGGAGAACAATAAACTTTGTTTGTTTTGTGGAATCAATGCAAGAATTTTTCGCACATCTTGAACAAAACCCATATCAAGCATTCTGTCTGCCTCATCGAGCACCAAAATCTGTACTGTTGAAAGATCAAGATGGCCTTGCTGTTGAAGGTCCAGTAGTCTGCCCGGTGTTGCAACCAAAATATCTACGCCGCGCCTGATTTTGTCAATCTGGGGGTTCATTCCAACGCCGCCAAAGATTACCGCAGACTTGAGTTGCAAGTACTTACCGTAATTTTGTACGGACTCATCAATTTGAGCCGCAAGTTCTCGTGTCGGCGTGAGTACAAGTGCACGCACACCAAATACGCCAAACTTATTATTTGCACTCCTTGACATCGTCAATTTGTGCAATAAGGGGAGCGTAAAAGCAGCAGTCTTACCAGTGCCAGTTTGAGCCCCTGCTAATAGGTCATGCCCTTCTAAAATGATAGGTATCGATTTTTCTTGGACAGGAGTGGGTTCTTCGTAACCTTGCTCGCGCACAGCCTTTAAGATGGCCGGAGCCAAATTCAATTCTTCAAATTTCATTTAATAAGCGCAATATTAAGCGCATGTAGCAGTCTTACTCGTTACAAGGAGAAGTAACATCCAGTCAAAGACCGACGGGAAACACAATTGGAGCCAAAGTAGTGCAAAAATTAAAAAGTATCTTTTGCTATGGATCCCAGCACATTCGCTGGTGTTGAGGCAACTGGTGGCGTCAACAGCCCTATTCTCGCATGAAATACCACTTTGTGTCCAAAATACTTAAAAAGCGTGCATTTTGCGCAACTAGACGATTTTGTACCAATAATCAGCTTAGAAGCGATAATCCTACTCTTTACGAATAACTTAGGCTCGTTGCCTTTCACCACAGAGAAAGAGAATAGTTAAATGGCTCAATATGTATTTACGATGAACCGCGTGGGCAAAATAGTTCCACCTAAGCGTCATATTTTGAAAGACATATCGCTGAGTTTTTTCCCGGGAGCCAAAATTGGTGTCTTGGGTTTAAACGGTTCGGGTAAATCGACCCTTCTAAAAATCATGGCTGGACTCGATACTGAAATTGAGGGCGAGGCACTTCCTATGGCGGATCTGAAGATTGGCTACCTTCCACAAGAGCCACAACTAGAGCCCACCCAGACTGTTAGGCAAGTCGTAGAGGGGGCAATGGCTGAGGTTTTAGATGCGAAGGCAAGGCTTGAAGAAATCTATGCGGCTTATGCAGAGCCAGATGCAGATTTTGATAAATTAGCTGCAGAGCAGGGTGAGTTAGAGGGCATCATCGCCGCTGCGGGCTCGGACAGTGAGCACCAATTTGAGATCGCTGCAGATGCACTGCGACTCCCGCCTTGGGACGCTTTGATTGATAAATTATCGGGCGGTGAAAAACGTCGTGTAGCGCTTTGTCGCCTTTTGCTATCAAAGCCCGATATGCTCTTGCTCGATGAGCCCACCAACCACTTGGACGCTGAGTCAGTGGATTGGTTGGAGCAGTTTTTGCAAAGATACCCAGGCACCGTAGTAGCTATAACTCACGACCGGTATTTTCTTGACAATGCGGCTGAGTGGATTTTGGAGTTGGACCGAGGACACGGCATACCTTGGAAGGGCAATTACAGTACTTGGCTTAGCCAAAAACAAGACCGTTTAGAGAAAGAGCAAAAGGGGGAGGAAGCTCTGTCTAAAGCTTTAAAGAAAGAGTTGGAATGGGTAAGACAAAATCCCAAGGGCCGTCAAGCCAAGAGCAAGGCAAGGATTGCAAGGTTTGAGGAGCTCTCAAGCCACGAATACCAAACTCGCAATGAGACCCAGGAGATTTTCATCCCCGTCGCAGAGAGATTAGGAAATGAGGTTATTGAGTTTGTTAATGTCACCAAATCTTTTGGTGACAGGGTGTTGATTGATAACCTAAGTTTCAAAGTACCAGCTGGGGCGATCGTCGGTATTATTGGTCCTAACGGCGCGGGTAAGTCCACTTTATTTAGGATGCTTGCTGGCAAGCAAGCCCCAGACTCTGGTGAGATCAAAGTAGGCTCTACAGTCAGAATGGCCTTTGTGGATCAAACAAGGGACGATCTCTCTAATGATAAAACTGTTTGGGAAGATGTGTCTGGAGGTTTGGACATCCTAACGGTTGGTAAATTTGAGATGGCCAGTCGTGCTTACTGCGGTAGGTTTAACTTTAACGGCGGGGATCAACAAAAAAGAGTTGGCACATTGTCCGGTGGAGAGCGAGGTCGCCTGCATTTGGCAAAAACTTTGATCGCAGGCGGAAATGTTTTGCTGCTTGACGAGCCATCTAACGATTTGGATGTTGAAACGCTCAGAGCGCTTGAAGATGCGCTACTCGAGTTTGCAGGCAGTGTGATGGTGATTAGTCATGACCGTTGGTTCCTTGACAGGATTGCGACTCATATTTTGTCCTGCGAAGGCGACTCGCAGTGGACGTTCTTTGACGGCAATTACCAAGAGTTTGAAGCAGATAAGAAAAAACGACTGGGTGAAGAGGGCGCTAAACCTAAGCGGACACGTTTTAAAGCTTTGAAGTAATCAATTAAATATTGCTTAAACTACTCATAGTGCTGCATTCATTTCACTAACAAGTCCATGTTTAAACTCTCAGTACTTGATCAATCGGTGGCTGTACAAGGTCAGTTAGGCGCGCGTGCAATTCAGCAAACAGTGGATCTTGCACAGCGCTGCGAGCAGCTGGGCTACAACCGTTTTTGGGTCAGTGAGCACCACTCACATCCAAGTATCGTTGGTACTGCGCCTGAGGTGCTCATGGCTGCAATTGCCGCTAAAACGCAAAGAATCCGAATTGGCAGTGCAGGTGTGATGTTGCCACATTACGCATCTTTAAAAGTTGCTGAGCAGTTTAGAGTGCTTGATGCTTTAGCACCTGGGCGTATTGATTTGGGTGTGGGGCGTGCACCTGGAAGTGATGGCCGTACAGCGCAACTCTTAAACCCAGATCGCTATGCATCAGATCGTTTCCCTGAACAAGTAATAGAGCTTCGTCAGTGGGTCAGTGGGCAAACTCCGCCACTCGGACACCCTGGCCACAATGTATTTGCATACCCCAGTTCTGACACCTGCCCCGATGTGTGGATGTTAGGTAGTTCCGATTACGGTGCTCAGTTAGCTGCATATTTAGGTTTGCCATACGCATTTGCTTACTTCATTACTGAGGGGCAGGGCGCGCAACAAGCATTGGAACTATACAGATCAGGCTTTAAACCGAGCCCCCTTTACCCCAAACCCTATGCTGCAGTTTGTGTATGGGCCTTAGCGGCCGATACTGAAGAGGAGGCTTGGTGGGCATTTAAGAGCAGAGCGAGGTGGAGGACAGATCGCAATAGCGGGCGCATTGGTCCGCTTTTGCATCCTGACCAATCAGATAGAGATTTCACATCTGAAGAGCTCTACGGCATCGAACAATTAAAGGCTAATGCACTGGTGGGTTCTGCATCCCAGGTTAAATCAAAAATTGAAAATTTAGCAAGCAAGTTACAAGCTGATGAAATCGTCATCATTACTTGGTCGCATGACGCAGACTCGCAACTCAGATCCTATGAATTAATTGCAAACGAGTTTGGCTTAAACCAACAAAAAGTTAAGAGCCAACAAATAAATCATCACAACCACGGAGACGCTCAACATGTTTAAAACCACTATTGCCGGCAGTCTGCCCAAGCCAGAATGGCTCGCAGAGACCAATAAACTATGGCCCCAATGGAAAGCCACTGGAGATGCACTGTTGCAATACAAATCCGACGCAACTTTGCTTTGGCTCAAAGAACAAGAGGACTGTGGTCTGGATGTTGTAGGGGACGGAGAGCAATCTCGCCAGCATTTTGTTCATGGCTTTTTGGAGCAAGTTGAGGGGATTGATTTTGAAAACAAAGTCACCATGGGAATCCGCAATAACCGCTATGACGCACAGGTTCCCCAGGTCATTGGCCCTCTTAGGCTCAAGGGGCGTGTTCATAAATTTGAAGCAAGTATTGCAAGGGCACATACGCACAAGCAACTTAAATTCACACTGCCCGGCCCAATGACCATTGTGGATACGGTTGCTGATCGGTATTACGGTAAAGGTACCAATGAGAAGGAGGGGCGCATCAAGATGGCCTTTGCTTTTGCAGAGCTACTTAACCAAGAGGCACTTGCTTTAGAGGCTGACGGGGTTGATGTGGTTCAATTTGATGAGCCTGCCTTTAACGTTTATATGGAGGAGGCTGCGGACTGGGGTGTTCAAGCGCTTGAGCGCGCTGCTCAGGGGCTTAAATGCACAACAGCCGTTCACATTTGCTACGGATACGGTATCAAGGCCAATAATGATTGGAAGAAAACCCTCGGCCAGGAATGGCGGCAGTATGAGAAGATTTTCCCCTCCCTTGCCAAGAGTAAGATCAATCAAGTCAGTCTTGAGTGTCAACACTCTCAAGTGCCCATGGATTTAATTGAATTACTCAGAGGCAAAGATGTGATGGTGGGTGTGATTGACGTGGCGAGTGACGTGATCGAGACAGCAGAAGAAGTAGCAGACACAATTGGACGAGCACTGAAATTTGTTGATCGTAAAAATTTAATTGCTTGTACCAACTGCGGAATGGCGCCCATGACGAGAGAGACCGCTATTGCAAAACTTAAAGCTTTGGTCGGTGGTGCGGCTTTGGCCAGTGAGCGATATATTTAAAAGTCAGTTGATTTTAAAATGTGCTTGCAAGATCTCACATGTAAGGCTAAACGCTAATTGTTAAGCTAATCCTTAAGCTAATTCTTAAGTCAAAAATTAAGCTAAAAACGAAAAAGGTTGCAGTGTGAGTTGCAACCTTCTCTTCGGTCCTAAAACTTTTTAGAATTTCGCCTCTACATGCGTTCAAAAATGGCTGCAATGCCCTGACCACCGCCAATACACATGGTCACCAATGCGTATCGTCCTTGGATGCGCTGCAACTCATACAAAGCCTTAACTGTAATAAGTGCACCAGTAGCGCCAATTGGGTGGCCCAGTGAAATGCCTGATCCATTTGGATTAACCTTGGCTGGATCTAAGCCTAGATCCTTGGTTACAGCGCAGGCCTGAGCGGCAAAGGCCTCATTGGCCTCAATCACATCTAAATCTCCAACCTTAAGGCCTGCCTTTGCCAGTGCTTTCTTAGTGGCGGGTACGGGACCAATTCCCATGTACTCAGGGTCAACGCCGGCGTGAGCGTAGGCAACCAGACGAGCAAGGGGTTTGACTGCGCGTGCTTTTGCTGTGCTTGCCTCCATGAGAACTAGGGCTGATGCGGCGTCATTGATACCGGAGGCATTTCCGGCCGTTACAGTTCCGTTTTCTTTAATGAATACGGGTTTTAGTTTTGAGAAATCATCTAGGACTGCATTTATTCTAAAGTGTTCGTCTTGAACAAACGCGGTTTCCCCTTTTCTAGACTTAAGCATAACGGGTACGATTTGTTCTTTAAAGTAACCTGCTTCGATGGCGTGTTGCGCGCGCTTGTGACTCTCTAAAGCTAGGGCGTCTTGCTCATCTCTTGTAATTCCCCACTTTTTAGCAATATTTTCTGCAGTCACGCCCATATGTATTTTGTGAAATGGGTCATGAAGTGCTCCAATCATCATGTCATGCAGCACAGCATCCCCCATGCGCGAGCCAAACCTGTTGGAGAGCGAGAGATAGGGGCCACGACTCATGCACTCAGCGCCACCACCAATGGCGATATCTGCGTCGCCAAGGAGTATCGATTGGCTCGCAGAGACGATGGCTTGAAGACCCGAACCACATAGGCGGTTAACATTAAAAGCAGGTGTTTCCTGTGAGCAACCAGCCTGAATTGCGGCGACTCTGGACAGGTAAAGATCTTTCGGCTCAGTGTTAACCACATGTCCAAATACCACGTGACCTACGTCTGCTGCGCTGACGTTAGCACGGTGCATCGCCTCTTTGGTTGCTACGGTTGCAAGGTCGATTGGGGATGTGTCTTTTAAGCTTCCCCCAAATGTTCCAATCGCAGTTCTGACGCCACTCACAATTACAACTTCACGGGACATGAGGAATACTCCTTAAAATTAAAATGATGACTTGGACGACCTAGTCACGGCTTGGCAGTCAATTCACCAAATTTTAGTTTGAAAAGCTGTCATTTTCAAATTATCCTACCCCTTGGCTACTTTACTTCAGATAGGGATGATTAAATCCAAAGTCAAAAGTATAGAATTTAAGATCTACAAAATCAGCTTCGCTTGAAAACTTAAGGGTCTCACCCGTAGCAGGGTGGGTAAACTCTAGTCGATGTGCATGTAAGCACATACGCGAGTGCAAAGCCCTTGAGCGCTCAAGCGGGTTTGTCATGTAAAGCGTATCCCCTATGATGGGCATTCCTAAGCTCATTAAATGAACCCTTAATTGGTGAGTTCGCCCGCTAAGTGGTATCAACTCTAGCAGGCTTTTTGTATTTGACGCGTGACTCCTCTCGTTGCCGTACAGATCAGCGTTTTCATGTGCACCCCCCACCGCACCCCCACTCGCATCCCCTACCGCACACCCTACCGCATCCGCATTGCTTTTTGGAATACCGTTGGCAATGCAACGCCAAAGTGTTGTTGAGGGTTTGCCCATAGGATCAATTTTTTGCATGGGCCGATTTGGCCAGTCTGCACCAATGGGTGCATCAATACGTTGCCAGTCAAGGCTTTGCTTGACAAGCCCTTGTACGATTGCTAAATAACACTTACTCACATTTTGAGTTGCAAAGCTTTTACTTAATTCGCGTTGAATCAGGGGCGTTCTTGCAAATACCATCAATCCTGATGTAGCTTGGTCTAAGCGGTGAACAACCAGTGTGGCTGGGTATTTTTCATTGATTCGACTAAGCGCACAGTCGGTTTTATCTGGACCCCGTCCAGGAACGGAGAGCAGTCCCGCAGGTTTATTGATTACCAAGAGGTGAGGATCACAAAAAACTATTTCAACGTTTGGCATAAACAGGGGTGTGCACTGGATAAATGTAGTATCTGAAAATTCGCAAAAAACACGGTGTTTTGAACTCGGGTAACATTTAGGGTGATTATTCCCCACAACATGACACATCCAATACCCACTCAAGAGGCCTCCTCTTTCAAAGCCCTGCGGTCCTACAAAGCTTTCATGCGTTTTTGGTTCGCTCGCTTAGCCGGGACTACAGCCAATCAAATGTTAATGGTTGCCCTAGGGTGGCATATGTATGAGTTAACTCATTCTGCCTGGGATTTAGGCTTGGTTGGACTTTTTCAGTTCGTACCGGCTTTAATTTTATTTTTACCCGCTGGGCACTGGATAGACCGCCTACGACGTTCTTATATTTTTACGGCTTGTCTAACAGTACAAGCCCTGGTTGCTGCTCTTTTGTATATGGGAACCGTGGGTGTGGGTGCAACAGAGCCTTGGGTGACGCGTGAACTTATTTTGCTGATATCGGTGATTCTTGGCAGTGTGCGCTCCTTTCAAAGCGCAACGCAACAAGCTATCTCTCCTACGTTGGTGCCGGCCCACATTCTGTCTCGAGCAATTGCTTTTACATCCGGCGGTAATCAACTCGCAGTGATTGGTGGTCCTGCAATTGGAGGCCTTTTGTACGCCCTAGATCCAAGTGTTGTTTACTGCGTTTGCTTCACGCTTTTTGCATTCGGGATGGTCTTGGGACTCACTATAAAAGATGCAACTCCAATTCCTTCAAAAGAGCCAACAACACTTAAAACAATTACAGCTGGAATTCGTTTTATTTGGAACAATAAAATTGTTTTAGGCGCAACTTCGCTGGATCTTTTTGCTGTGCTCCTTGGGGGCGCTACAGCTTTACTTCCTATTTATGCAAAAGATATCTTAAATGCTGGCCCCGTTGAGTTGGGTATCCTTAGGGCATCACCTGCATTTGGTGCGCTCATCATGACTATCCTATTAACCCGTTGGCCGATTGAGCGTTTTGCTGGCAAGAGAATGCTGGGTGCGGTTGCACTTTTTGGAATTGCAACGGCACTCTTTGGCGTTTCTCATTCGCTGTGGCTGTCTATTCTTGCCCTAATGGTAACGGGCGTAGCCGATAGCATTAGTGTTGTAATTCGTATGACCCTCGTTCAGTTGGAGACCCCCAACGAAATGCGAGGTCGAGTGAGTGCTGTGAACGGAATTTTCATCGGTGCGTCAAATCAACTCGGCGAGTTTGAGTCCGGTGCAAGTGCTGCGCTCTTAGGTCCCATTGCCTCAGTTGTAGTCGGGGGCGTAGGCTCGGTGCTGATTGCATTAATCTGGAGATATCAATTCAAAGGACTTTTTGCTCGAGACCGCTTAGCACCTTGATCCGTGACTGCTTTTTAAATCAAATAAGCATTTGAATTTTCAATCTTTAGGTCCGAGCACGCAATAGCCACACAGGGTAATATCCACCCCTGCGCTTTCTCCTCAGCGCTTAATCCGGGCCAATCTATTTCATAGCGCACGCGCCCACCCAAGGTCCTAGACATGCAGGTCCTGCATGTTCCGTTTCTACAGGAACTGGGGATCTGTATTTCAGCCGCGTCAGCGCAATCCATTAAACTTTGCTTGTCGTTGGCAATGAATATTAAATGACCAAGTCGTGTCTTTAATTCAATTTTAAACATACTGGTTTGATCAAGATTTTTTGAATTAGGACTGTATTTTCAAAATTTTAAACAAATCGCTCACTAGGTTACTCCCATTAGCTAGGTCGCAGATTATCACCTCCTTGTTTGATAAACTTCGAAGCCATGTCAGTTGTCTTTTTGCAAGTTGGCGCGTTGCAGCGACTGCCTTCTCAGACATTTGATCTAAAGGCTTTTGACTAAAGTAGTGCGTGTCCTCCTGAGATTGCAATAACTGCCAAACCTGACGATATCCAACGCAGCGCATGGAGGGTAATTCTTCATTTAAAACAAAATTTTTTTGAAGCGTTTTTACCTCTTCAATTAAACCAGCATCTAACATCTGTTGGAATCTTAATGCTAAGCGTTCATGAAGCCATGCTCTGTTAGCAGGTTCAAGCGAGATTAATTTATTTCTAAGCGTATTAGGCGGCTTATCTACAAAATAACTTGATAATGTACGCCCACTTGTTCGCCACACCTCCAAGGCTCTTGAGATGCGCTGTGCATCCCCGGGGGGGAGCCTTTGAGCGGTAATGGGGTCAACCCCTTCAAGCTGTTTGTGCAATGCCGCCCAGCCCAGTTGCTTTGCCTCTTTGTTGACGGCGTCGCGGATCTTAGGATCTGTTTTGGGTAACTCGTTCAGTCCTTCAAAAAGTGCTTTAAAGTACAGCAAAGTCCCACCCACAACGACGGGTAGCTTTCCTCTTGATCGTATGTCAGTGATTAGGTTTTGCGCGTCAACAGCAAACTCTGCTGCGTTATAGGCTTGCAAGGGAGTTCGAATATCAATTAAATGATGAGGCACACTTGCCAACTCCTTTGCACTGGGTTTAGCAGTTCCGATATCCATACCTTTGTAAACAAGCGCTGAGTCCATGCTGATAATCTCTATTGGCCAGACTTTGGCGAGTGCAAGCGCAAGTCCTGTTTTCCCAACGCCTGTTGGACCTGTAAGGGTTAGGCAGTCAAAGTCGTTGGCAAA
This sequence comes from uncultured Burkholderiales bacterium, assembly GCA_903896615.1. GTDB lineage: Bacteria > Pseudomonadota > Gammaproteobacteria > Burkholderiales > Burkholderiaceae_C > Limnohabitans. Next base: position 6,028 of record CAITYM010000012.1, on the reverse strand, counting down.
ATTATTCAAAGAAATCATTCAGGTGAGTGGATTGGGAGGGGCTGCTTGAGCAGTCGAGAGTGGCAGCGTCATTGCGCCTTGTATATGACTAAGCTATGAAACCGGCGTTAGATTTAAGCGCTCCTTTCTCACATCGGGAGAGTTCTCTATCAGCGACCCCTTAGGAAAAGCGAGTCAAGCTCCTTAATCGTAACTTGTCTCCAAGTAGGTCTGCCGTGGTTGCACTGGTCTGAACGCTCCGTGACTTCCATTTGTCTAAGCAGCGCATTCATCTCTCCAATAGTTAAGCGTCTGTTAGCCCTAACGGCTCCGTGGCAGGCCATCGTAGAGAGCAGTTCGTTACGAGCGCGCTCTATTATCTGAGTGCCAGCGTGCTCCCCAAGTTCCTCCAAAACACCTCTTGCTAGACTGACTGCATCGGCTTGTATGAGAGTGGCAGGAACGCTACGCACCGCAAGCGTTTTGGGGGACAGCGTTGAGATTTCTAGCCCTAGTTGAGTTAAGGTTTCTTGGTTGGCCTCTGCAGTAGCAACCTCGGTCTCAGTTGCAGAGAAACTAGCAGGGATAAGGAGTGGTTGACTTTGTATGTTAGCTTGATTTAGTTGATTTTTTAGCCGCTCGTAAACTACCCTTTCGTGTGCTGCGTGCATATCCACGATGATGAGTCCTTGCGCATTTTCAGCAAGAATGTAGATTCCTTGGAGTTGTCCTAGTGCTTGACCCAAGGGTTCAAGTGCTGAATTTGTTGTCTCTGTATGAAGTTCAACACCGACTTGAGACATTTCATTCAAAGTCGGATTATTTGTGAGTTGGTGGCTGCTCTTTAATGACGAGTCGTGCTCAATGTTTACCTCTTGAAGCAACCCGACGTTAAGAGGGGTAGAGGATGATGCTTGTGCTAGTTCAGGATTTAATGTGGTTTTAGACCAGAGTTGACTTAAGTCTTTGACTCGTGTGGCTCCCCAATTGATACTTGGCTGAGTCCAATTGGGGATGGCTTGCTGTCTTAGTTGATTGAGTCTGTGGGGTGCATGAGGATTTAAATCAGGATTAGAGATTGGACCGAGGGTTAAGTCTGTGGCTTGACCTACCCGAGGCTTTGCTAATGTTTCTTGAACACTATGCAGTATCGCTTGGTGGACCTCTCTACTGTCCCTGAACCGCACTTCAATTTTGGTGGGATGGACGTTTACGTCCACACGAGTGGGGTCCATGTCCACATACAAAGCATAAATGGGTTGTCGCCCACCATGAAGTATGTCGCTATAAGCGCTTTTTGCTGCGTGTGTGATAACTTTATCTCTGATATAGCGACCATTCACGTAAGCAAATTGATGGTCAGCTTTTGATCGCGCTGCGTCGGGGACCCCAGCGCGGCCTTTGACCCAAATGGATCCGTGCTTGTAATCAATAGCTACTGATTCTTTTATAAAGTCCTCACCGAGCACGTCACTTAAACGTCGGTCAAGGGCTGTCATAGAGCTCTCAGCGGTACTTGGTGAATTTGACTGAGCTCTCCATTGATGGGTTAACTTCCCGTCGTGCCAAATTTGAAAGCCAACGCCTGGGCGAGTTAGTGCGTGCCGACGAACTGCTTCTACGCAGTGAGCATACTCAGTACTCTCTGTTTTAAGGAACTTTCTACGGGCCGGAGTGCTAAAGAAAAGTTCATTCACCAATACAGTTGTTCCAACACTTCGGGCAACGGGCCTTAACTCACCCGTTCTAGCAATCAGTTCCCAAGCATGCTCTTCAAACTCGGTTTTAGACAATATAGAGAGCTCAGATACTGAGGCTATCGCAGCTAAAGCCTCGCCTCTAAAGCCCATGGTTGAGACATTTTCAAGATCTGTCAGTGAGCTAATTTTGCTGGTTGCGTGTCTTTTGATTGCTTTGGGTAAATCTTGTGGCTCAATGCCTTGTCCATTATCTTCAATACTAATAGAGCGTACGCCCCCCGCAACTAATCTAACTGTAATGTTTGTTGCATTTGCATCTAACGCGTTGTCCACTAACTCGCGCACAACAGATGACGGGCGCTCAACCACCTCACCTGCTGCAATTTGGCTGATTAACTCATCTGGGAGTTCAAGAATGGGGCGTTGAGGTTGGATACTGGGGTTCACAGATATGTATTTTAAGATACTGCGAAGTGAATACTTTTGGATGCGTTAAAAACTGCTTAGTCCTTTAAAAAATTCTGTTCATGACGCTCCAGTCTTAAGACAAGGTAGTTGCGAGATAATCACGCCATGGAATATTTTGCTCAAATAATTGATTTTGTTCTCCATGTAGATAGGTACATTGAAGAATTTGTGAGACTCTACGATCATTGGGTCTATGCGATTTTGTTTTTAATCGTTTTTTTAGAGGCGGGCGTGGTTATTACCCCGTTTTTGCCGGGTGACTCCTTACTCTTCGTGGTTGGGGGTGTTTGCGGCTTAGGCCTGTTGGATTGGACACTTTGTTGTGTCTTGTTGAGTATTGCTGCGCTGATAGGCGGACAATTTAATTATTGGGTTGGATCTAAAGTAGGATCTCAACTACTGGGACATCATTCAAGATGGTTTGGTGAAAAAGAGTTTCATAAAACCCAAGACTTCTACAAAACTTATGGACCAAGTGCAATCGTTATTGCACGTTTTGTGCCCTTTATCCGTACTTTCGCACCCTTTGTGGCCGGTATGGGGCAAATGACTTTTACTAATTTCACCATCTTCAACGCAGTCGGTGCATTGATATGGGTGTTTGGGGTAGTAGGTGCTGGCTTCGAATTGGGAAATATCCCCTGGATTAAGGGGCATATTGAATTTTTTATTTGGGGACTCGTACTAGGTCCTGCATTGGTTGCTATTTGGGGATCTTACAAGGTACAGAAAAGCCAACCCAATCGCTAAGCCAACATTTAAAAACCGATTAAACAAATAGTTTCGATCGAGAGCCCAGTCAAAAATTACTATTTAACGTCTCTCGTCTCGCTCACGTCTTTCCTCACGCATAGGTTCACGGCGTTCATCTCGCATGGGTTCACGACGCTCTTCGCGCATGGGTTCTCGGCGCTCCTCTAATCGCCCACCCCCCATGAATGGGGTGCGATAAGATTCATGATACCGGGTCCAATAGGGGTGGCGCTCTTCGTATTGAATGAAAAAGACAGGCATACCACATGCTCTGTATTTGCCGCAAAAGTAGCCCCAGTTCTGAGTCTCCTCAATAGGTGCGTAAACGTACATGGGGGGAGCTCCGTAAACTGCAGAGCCACCTACCGTGGGTTGGGGATAGATCACTGGGGGAGGGGGCGCATTGCCAACATTGATTTGACCGTACACACCAGGAGCGAACTCAGTGCCAACGCTTGTGTTGAAAAACACCTGTGCCTTGCAAATGCTAGTAAGTAGTGCGAAGCTTAGGATGATCCATGTGCAAATTTTCCTCATTTTTGTATGCTCCGTCTGAAATAAATTGATAAGCGTTGTTACTCTTGCATGAATGGATAGATGGACATTCTTTGTCCACCTTCCCTATTTAAGACCAGTCTAATCTAATTGTATTAACGCGTGTTTGACTTATATCGTTGACTCGCTTGTTAATTACGCAAGCAATTAAACCCTTAAGTGGAACGGTTGCGGGCAAGTGGAGGATTTCTTCTAAAGTAACGCTCTATTCCCTGCATCAGTGCTTGGGCTAAGTTATTTTGGTGGGCATCGGAGAGGAGAAGTTTTTCCTCATCTGGATTGCTAATAAAAGCCGTCTCAACTAAGATGCTAGGAATATCTGGAGCTTTGAGCACTGCAAAGCTTGCTTGTTCAACCTGACCTTTATGAAGTTTTTCAAATTTCTTAATTTGATCTAGCATTTCTGAGCCAAGCTTTAAACTGTCGTTGATTTGAGCAGTCGTACTCATATCAAAGAGCGCACGCTTTAGGTGCTCATCTTTAACGGTTATATTTATCCCGCCAATATTATCTGCCTTATTCTCTTGTTTCGCCATAAAGCGAGCAGCAGTGCTTGTTGCACCCCCCTGACTGAGTACAAAGACACTTGCACCTTGTGCACTTGGAGTTAAAAATGCATCTGCGTGAATACTTATAAACAGATCTGCCTGAACTCTTTGGGCTTTTTCAACCCTTGTTTGTAACGGGACAAAATAGTCGGAATCTCTTGTCATAAAAGCACGCATGGGCATAGCCCCTTGCTTAGTTTTGAGGGTTGTGCTGTTGATGAGTCCACGAAGTTTGTGAGCAATCCGTAGAACAATATCCTTCTCACGTGTGCCTTGTCGACCGATGGCTCCTGGGTCCTCGCCTCCGTGACCTGGATCAAGCGCAACTACGATGTAGCGATCAATGACTTCTTCACCAACTGCTTTAACATCCTTGGCCATTGTTGTATTTGCACTGCTACGGGCTGTGTTGCTTGTAGGCGGCTCAATATGAGATTTTGCACTTTCCTCTAAGGTTGTCTGTGAGGAGGGCAGTAAAACGGGGGGGGTGGTGGTTGCTGTGCTTGGAGCCGAAGCCGAAGCCGTCATAGTGTCCTTAATGGGGCTTACAGGTTGCGTCGCTTTGATTGAATCCTTTTGGTTGAGCAGACTTAGCAAGGGGTCCGAATTAAATCCATTATTTTGATCGTTGCTTAACAAATTAGGGGAGCCTAACGCTGTCTCCTTAGACCTGGCGCGTTCGCTCACCAGCGCCTCTAGCGGATCAATTGGCTGAGTTGGATATAAATCAAAGACTGAGCGGTACTCATATTTAGATTGCCCATTACCGGCAGGCTCTAAATTAAAAACCTGTGGTTTTACGGCTTGTTTTAAATCGAACACGACGCGAACGGTTGTACTGGAATTTTGCCCAACCCTCACGCCTAAGATATAAGGATCATCTGCTAATACTTTACCAGCCAAGGCTTTAAGGGTGGAGCTTATTTCAATGCCCTCAATATCAACAGCCAAGCGAGGTGGATTTGCGATGAATAAGGGGTGAGTTTTTAAAGGAGAGTCTGACTCAATGGTGACTCGTGTGTATTCCTTAGACGGCCAGACTCTAACGCTTAGGATAGAGCTTGCAAGACCAGACTTTGACGCCCCTAACAAGAGCACCAGGCCAGTGGTTTTCAATAGATCTCTGCGCTTTAAAGTACCCCTAAATAAGTTTAGCCCAGGCTCAACTAGATGACTTTGCTCTTGAAGCAAATCAACGTCATAGGTGTTGACATCTGAGAATCTTCTTTCCAACTAAAACCTCAATATCATAGAGATGTAGTGTTTACTCAAGGAGAAGTCGTCCTTTTTCTGAGAAAGCGTTAACTGTTACTTGTCTTTGGTCGTTATCTTGGATCTGAATATTAATGTGCAAGTCAGGCGTGGGCAAGTACCCCACTGCCTTTTCAGACCACTCTGATATTTTAAGCCCTTCGCTTGCGAAAATATCCTTAAAACCCGCATCCTCCCATTCACTAGGATCATTAAAACGGTAAAAATCAAAGTGCCAAATTTTTTGTTCAGTTGATGAATTTACAACCCGGTATTCTTCTACTACTGCATAGGTCGGACTCTTGATGATGCCAGTTACCCCTAATTCTCTAAGTAAGTAACGTGTAAAGGTTGATTTTCCCGAACCCAAATCCCCGCTTAGTTGAATATTGGCGCTGCGAAGGAGAGATTTTTGGGCTAAACGCTCGGCAAATTTTTGGGTTGCTAGCTCTGATTGCCAAGTTAAATATTCAGTCATCATAAAATGCCTCTAATATGTCCATTCTAAATCCCAATGTCTAGCGTCAAATTGAACCCTTTGCAGGATAAACCTGTGCTTGATCCGCCAGAAAAGCGTCGCCTACTAGAGCAGATACAGCAGTGGGGTAAGGAGCTGGGTTTTTCGCAGATTGGCGTTGCCTCTGTTGACCTGACTCATGCTGAGCAGGGTTTGATCAATTGGCTAAGTGAAGGCTTTCACGGTGAAATGCAATATATGCAAACTCATGGGCTCAAACGCGCAAGGCCGGCTGAGCTTGTACCTGGAACACTCAG
>CAITYM010000011.1 GCA_903896615.1 uncultured Burkholderiales bacterium | reverse complement strand
TCACGGGTGGTGGGACGATGTTCAGCCAGGACCTGGAAATCCGATGCCCCCTGCAGGTCAAACCCTGACGCTTAGAGAAATGCATGAATCGACTTTGCGTGTGCTTAGAAACAGAAAAGATATAGCCTGCGTTCTTGTCAATCCATTGCAAGCTTTGCACCCCAATCAGGCTGCGCCAGGGGACTCGACACTTGTTGACGGTAGCAGAAAGGCTCATTTTGATTACAACGCATACCGAGCCTGGCTGGCTGAGCTTCGCGAGGTTTGTACGGCAAAAGGGATTATTCTTATTTTTGACGAAGTGTTCTTGGGCTTCAGACTCGCCAAAGGCGGAGCACAAGAGTTTTTCAAGATACAAGCAGACATGGTCACCTACGGTAAAACACTGGGCGGAGGATTGCCAGTTGGTGTTATTTGCGGCAAGGCTGAGCTGATGAGAAGATTTAATCACGATAGGCCTGCTGATATTTGCTTTGCAAGAGGAACTTTCAACGCTCATCCTTACGTTATGGGTGCTATGAATGTATTCTTAAAGCGAATAGATACAGACGAAATTACTGCGCAATATGCAGGACTTGATGAGACATGGAATTCCAGAGCCGATCAATTGAATCAAGCCTTTAAAAATAACGATCTTCCAATTCAAGTTGCCAATATGTCCACAGTTTGGACAGTGCTTATCAAATCCGAGTCTCGTTACAACTGGATGCTGCAGTACTATCTTAGAAGAGAGGGAATCGCTTTGAGCTGGGTGGGGACGGGTCGTATGATATTTAGTCTGAACTTTAGTGATACAGACTTTGAAGAATTTACCAAGCGATTTGTTAGGGCTGCTCAAAGAATGAAACATGATGGATGGTTTTGGAGAAGTACTGAACAAACTAATAAGAGCATCCGTAGAGGAATGCTCCTAGAGATGATTAAAGTAAAACTAGCCTGAGAAGTATTTAATAATCCGCTCATGAAAAAGGTCCTGATTAAGGACCTTTTCTTCATCATTTAGAGTGAACGTGTTCCATTGGATCGATGAGTTCGCCTTTGAATAAATAAATTGGCGACTTGTAGTAAAGCTTTAAATCATGAAACGGGTCGGTAAGGATCTTAAAAGCCCAAGATAAAGCGACTTGGATGTCATCTTGAACAATGAGTTGCACAACTCGGAAGAGCAGACCTCCAACACCGAGTGCAAACCAACTAATACCGACTAAGCGGTAAAAACTGTCTTTATCACCCTCTGGTGCAAACCAAGTTAATGTGGCTGGGTAAAAATACGCAATAACGGGAATGGCAGCCCAAATCGACATCAGAACTACTTTTCTGTGCAGGTTATACCCAACTTTGATGAATTCTTTGTGCTCGTTCGTTGCTTGGTTGACAACGTCATAGTCTTTGGGTTCAAAAAAGAAATGGCCAGACTGGCGGGTTGTCATTGAAATCAACCAGGCAATCAAAGAGGATACGACGGGATCAATGAAAAGATAAAAATACGCAACTAAAAAAGAACTTGCACTGATGAAGTGTAAAGACTGATTTATACGGCTGTGATGATAATAACGGTGATCATCCCAGCGCTGCGTTTTTAAAGTTTGAAAAAAACCTTCCATTTTGTTCCTTTTAAGCGAAGGGTTAGGGAATTCAATAATCGATGAGATTGATTGAAACTTGCGGTAACCCTAGTAATGTCTTACTGTTTGATGACTTTTTGATGACAAAATAAAGTATTTCAGATTTTTCAATTAACTCTGTAATACCGATAGACGCAGTCAACTTAGTGTTTAGATCGGCTATTAAATAGGTGATGGCTCAAGCCGTGCTATTAAAACTATTGGTCATAAACTCTTAAATATGCGTTTAACTAAACTACTAACCCGCAGTGAAAATTGCTTATTGCAGTACCCAATTTAAGAAATGTATTTTTAGTACTGCAGCCTATTTTTAATGCCTTTACGGTCATTAAATCTGTAGTTAATGTCACTTTCTAATTGAGTGATCTCATGCTGGATACTCATAACTTGAACTTTAAAAGAATTGCGAATATGGGGCTCAATTTTTTTAACATCCTCAACTACTAAATTAGTATGTATTTGAGTTTTAAACCATTTTTTTATTTCGTTTGCTTCCTTGGTTAAGTCTTTATATTGTTTTTTAATAGACTTTAAATTAGCTGTCAATCCATCTATATCACTCATCAGATCTACAGGGCGAATTAAATTTGCTTCCTTTTGAATTAGCATCAATTCATCAATATCATTTTTACCGTATGCATTATTTAAACGTTGCATCAACTCAGTTTTTGCTTGTTTTTTAATGGGATCAAATTCCTTATCTGGGTGAAGCAGGCTAGCAAGTCGTCTGTATAAAGACTTAATGATTCCAGTGACAAAAGGTTTTTCACTGGGTTGGTGTTGAGCCCGTTTTGTTTCTTTCTTCTCATTCATGTATTGAGAGAATCGATCATACATAGCTTGTTCGCTTGTGCAACCATTAAAGAAATCTTTAGGTAAATTGGATTCAATGCAGATATCTTCTGCAAGCATTTGAAGAAATGATTCATCATCAGATTCAAAATTTTCCTCCTCTGCCAAAGTTTGATGGGTGTTGTGGTATTTTTGAATAATAGACTCCAGTTCTGGATCGCCTGGTATCTCATCCAAAAGATCAATTGCCTTGGTAACAATTTCCTCATCAAGCAATGCTTTCTCATTCTTACTCCACTTCATGGTACTGCGCGCTTCGAAAAGTTTGAGTATCCATGCTTTTCTTACTTTGTTTAACCTGAGTAGTTCAGGTTTTATGTGTTTCCTAAAGAGTTGTGAATACGTATCAGCGACAGATTTCCAATGAACTAAATCCTTTTCAGCTTTTAAAAGCTCTTTTCTTGCTGTATTTATTTTGCTCTTGATCTTTCCAATGGATGGATTCTCAGTTTTGCGAGGGTTTACAACGACAAGCACAATTAGAACCTTAAATAGATGTTTACCGTATGAAATTGAAACAAAACATTG
>CAITYM010000010.1 GCA_903896615.1 uncultured Burkholderiales bacterium | reverse complement strand
CAGTGATAAAGGCAGTGATAAAGGCGGGGACAAGGGCATTGATAGGGGTCAAGGTAAACCCGATGACAAAGCTCCACCCGGCGCAGGTAACTCAACCCAGTCTGCACCTGCACCTGGAAATTCACCCACCAATGCCGCTGCAAGTAATGCTCCAAACTCAACCCCAACCCCAACCCCAGCTACTTTAAGTACAGGAACCAATCCTGGGAACGCGGATGGAGCGCGTAAAAATGACAAATCTGAGAAGTGGGATAAAAGCAAAGCCAACAAAGAAGCTCCATGAATCCCTCGCGCATATTCATACTTCGCCCGGTAGCCACATCGCTACTGATGGTTGCGATCATGTTGGCAGGGATCATTGCTTATAAATTGCTGCCCGTCTCCTCACTCCCAGAGGTTGATTACCCAACTATTCAAGTAGCAACGCTTTATCCTGGAGGCAGTCCAGATGTAATGACCTCCTCAGTCACAGCACCACTTGAGCGTCAGTTTGGGCAAATGCCTGGACTTAATCAAATGTCATCTACCAGTTCGGGTGGCGCCTCAGTTATCGTTCTCCAGTTTAGTTTGGACATTAGTTTGGATGTCGCAGAACAAGAAGTTCAGGCCGCTATCAATGCAGCGAGCTCCCTCTTACCAGGGGACTTACCTGCGCCGCCCATCTACTCCAAAGTCAACCCTGCAGATGCACCTGTCATTACGCTTGCTATAACCTCTAAAACTTTGCCATTAACCAAGGTCGAAGATTTAGTAGATACGCGTATGGCCCAAAAAATCTCTCAACTACCGGGCGTTGGGTTGGTGAGTTTGTCGGGTGGGCAAAGACCCGCAATCAGAATTCAAGCCAATCCGAAATTGCTTGCCGATATTGGACTTAGTTTGGATGATGTGCGAATTGCAATTGCAAACGCAAATGTAAATTCCTCAAAAGGAAGCTTTGACGGCGCCGAGCGGGCCTCCACGATTGATGCCAACGATCAGTTAAAGACTGCACCTGAGTACAGCAAACAAATCATTGCCTTTAAAAACGGAGCCCCCATTCGCTTGTCTGATGTGGCAACAGTTGAGGAGGCCCCGGAGAACGTGAGACTCGGAGCTTGGAGCAACGGTGAGCCCGCGGTGATTGTCAACATTCAGCGCCAACCGGGCGCTAATGTGATTGAAGTAGTCAACAGAATTAAAAAATTACTTCCCCAAATTTCAGCAACGATGCCTTCAAGTGTCGATGTCAAACTGCTCACCGATAGAACCACAACGATACGTGCATCAGTTGAAGATGTGCAGATCGAACTGCTCTTCTCTGTCGTACTCGTAGTTCTTGTCATCTACGCGTTCTTGGGTAATTTTTATGCAACCATCATTCCTGGTGTTGCCGTACCGCTTTCGTTGATTGGTACTTTTGCGGTCATGTATTTGGCTGGGTTCTCGCTCAACAACCTCTCCCTCATGGCGCTCACCATCGCAACTGGTTTTGTGGTTGATGATGCCATTGTGATGATTGAGAATATTTCTCGCTACATTGAGGAGGGCGAGGGTGCACTGGAGGCGGCACTTAAAGGATCCAAGCAAATCGGCTTTACGATCATCTCACTCACCATCTCATTGATCGCTGTGCTGATCCCGCTTATCTTTATGGGAGACGTAGTTGGGAGACTCTTTAGAGAGTTTGCAATTACGTTGGCGGTCTCTATCATCATCTCAGCGGTGGTCTCCTTAACGCTCACCCCCATGATGTCCTCCAAGCTTTTAAAGCATGTACCGCAGGATGAGCAAAGTGACTTTTATAAAAAAACAACTCACCTCTTTAACCGTCTCATCCACCACTACGGCACTACCCTTAGTTGGGCGCTGGACAGGCCAAGGCAAGTGTTGATGGTGGTTTTGGCGACAATGGTGATGACGGTTGGTTTGTATGTCTTTATTCCTAAGGGATTTTTCCCGACCCAAGATACGGGTGTGATTCAAGGCATCACAGAGGCCTCGCAAAGTGTTTCTTACGCTGCTATGGCTAGTTATCAGCAAGACCTTGCGAGTGTGATTTTGCAGGATCCTGATGTCGAGAGTTTGTCTAGCTTCATCGGAGTAGACGGCGTTAACTCCACGCTCAATAACGGGCGGATTCTCATTAACCTTAAACCCCATAGCCAAAGGGCGAGCATCCAAACGATACTGCGCCGAATTCAAGAACAAGTCGACAAACTCCCCGACATCAAACTCTACCTCCAAGCCTCACAGGATTTAACCATCGAGGACCACATCAGCCGCACGCAGTATCAGTTTACGGTTGAGAGTGCCGTAGCAAGCGAGCTCAGCGAGTGGGTTCCTAAGGTGGTAGACAAACTCTCCACTTTACCTGAGCTACTCAATGTAACCTCGGACTATCAAAATCACGGCTTACAGGCCTACATCGTCATACACAGAGATGATGCGGCGCGTTTGGGGGTGACAGTTGCAGGTATTGATAACGCGCTATACAACGCCTACGGGCAGCGTCTCATCTCAACAATCTTCACACAAACCAATCAATACAGAGTTGTGTTGGAGGCGAGAAAAAGCAAGGAGCTAGGTGCATATGCACTGAACGACATTTACGTACCCTCCTCAAGTGGACAACAAGTGCCCCTTAAAGCGTTGGCCCACGTGGAGGAGCAGTACGGTTTACTCACCATTAACCATCAGGGACAGTTCCCCTCTACGACGATCTCTTTTGATTTGGCCAAGGGGTACTCATTAGGTGACGGCGTGAAAGCAATTAATGCTGCACAAGAAGAGATCAAAGTGCCCACCAGTATCGTCACTCGCTACCAAGGGGCTGCACAGGCCTTTAGCGCTTCGCTCACCAACACTTTGTGGCTCATTGTCGCTGCGGTGCTCACGATGTACATTGTCCTCGGCGTTTTGTATGAGAGTTATGTACACCCACTCACTATCCTCTCAACGCTTCCCTCTGCGGGGGTGGGTGCATTACTTGCGCTCATCATCTCGGGCAACGATCTAGGGATTATTGGAATCATTGGGATCATTCTCTTGATTGGTATTGTCAAGAAAAACGCCATCATGATGATCGACTTTGCACTTGAGGCCGAGCGTCATGAGAATAAATCAGCGAGGGAGGCAATCTTTGAGGCCTGCATGCTCAGGCTCAGACCGATACTGATGACGACAATGGCAGCCCTGCTAGGTGCACTTCCTTTAATGCTTGGAACAGGAGTCGGCTCAGAGCTTAGGCATCCCCTAGGTATCACAATGGTTGGAGGATTACTTTTGAGTCAACTCTTAACGCTTTATACAACGCCCATTATTTATCTAGCATTTGACCGCTTATCCAGACGTCTCAAAGAAGGCCAAATAGGGGACCAAGCGTGAGTGAGTTGCTGCGTGCATTTCTATGAGTATCTCTAGGCCCTTCATTTATCGACCTATTGCGACAACTTTAATTACTGTCGCCATTGCGCTGTCTGGGGCTCTTGCATTCTTACTCCTGCCGGTTGCGCCACTCCCTCAGGTGGAGTTTCCAACCATTCAAGTCAGAGCTGGATTGCCGGGTGCGAGTCCTGAGACGATGGCCTCAACGGTTGCAACGCCACTTGAGCGGGCGCTTGGGCGTATTGCGGGCATCACGGAGATGACCTCTACGAGCACACTGGGTAACTCAAACATTGTGATCCAGTTCGATTTGAGCAGGAGCATTGACGGTGCTGCCAACGATGTACAGGCCGCCATAAATGCCGCGCATGCATTACTGCCAACTGGGCTTCCAATAAATCCCACCTACCGCAAAGTAAATCCCGCGGACGCGCCCATCTTAATTTTGAGCCTTACCTCAGACACCATGACTCGGGCCGCGCTCTACGATGTGGCTTCAACCGTACTTGCTCAAAAGCTTGCGCAAGTCAAGGGGATTGGACAGGTAAGTATTGGGGGAAGCTCCCTTCCCGGTGTACGTGTTGAGGTGGACCCCAAACTCATGACGCAAAACAAGATCGGTTTTGCAGATGTAAGCGCTGCTATAGCAGGGGCAAACTCTAACCGACCAAAGGGGGTCATCGACAGCGGGGACCAAAGTTGGCAGATCCTCACCAACGATCAAGCCAGATCTGCGAAAGACTATATGCCTGTGATTGTGGCGTATCACAACAAAGCCGCAGTGCGCTTACAAGACATCGCAGAAGTGGTGGACTCTGTTGAGGACCTGCGTAACGGAGGTATTGCCAACTCAAAGCCAGCAGTTTTAATTGTTCTCTTCAGGCAACCTGGTGCCAACATCATTGCAACCGTTGACCGCGTTAAAGCGACCCTGCCTATTTTGAAGGCCTCAATTCCAGAGGCCGTCGATATTGGTATTCCGATTGACAGAACACCTACTATCAAAGCTTCTTTGTTTGAGGTTGAGAAAACACTTGTGATTTCAACCTCACTTGTTGTGCTCGTGGTATTTTTGTTTTTGGGGAACGCGCGCGCAACGTTTATTCCAAGTATTGCAGTTCCAGTCTCTTTGATCGGAACGTTTGGGGTGATGTACCTCTTTAAGTTCTCCCTCAACAACTTGTCCCTGATGGCGCTCACCATAGCGACCGGGTTTGTGGTGGACGATGCGATTGTGGTGTTAGAGGCAATTTCAAGGCGAGTGGAGAGTGGTCAAAAGCCCTTTGAAGCAGCGCTTCAAGGGGCTAGGGAAGTTGGATTTACCGTTTTATCGATCAGTATCTCACTCATTGCGGTTTTTATACCCATCTTGCTCATGGGCGGGATTGTGGGGAGGCTCTTTAGGGAGTTTGCAGTTACGCTCTCAGTTGCAATCAGCGTGTCTTTACTCATCTCGCTGACCACTACGCCCATGCTGTGCTCAAGGCTTTTAAAGACTCATTCAAAGGAGGCTTTAAAAGGCTTCTCTAAATTCACAGATGAGGCGTTTAATGCATTACTGCGTTTGTATCAAAGATCATTGGCGGTTGCGATGCGGCACAGAAGAATTACGATGCTCATATTCCTGGGAACTATTTGTTTTAATGTTTACTTGTATGTCATCATTCCTAAAGGATTTTTCCCTCAGCAAGATACGGGACGCTTGATTGGCAACATTCAAGCTGACCAAGACATCTCCTTTCAAGCCATGCAACTCAAAATGGCCAAAATGACGGATATCGTCATGAAAGACACCAATGTGAAAGACGTGATAAGTTTTACCGGAGGTGGGCAACGAAACTCAGGCACTGTATTTATATCCCTTAAACCCATTGCCGATCGAGCGCCAATGGATGAGGTTGTGGCCGGCCTTCGCAAGAAACTCAGTTCTATTTCGGGTGCAACGCTTTTTTTACAACCCGTGCAAGACATTAGGATAGGGGGCAGGGGAAACAGTGCACTTTATCAGTTCACGTTATTGAGTGATAACTTAAATGAGCTTAGGACTTGGGGACCTAAGATCAGGTTTGCGATGATGGATTTGCCCGAGTTAATAGATGTGAACACCGACGCCCAGGACAAAGGACTTCAAACCACACTTAACATTAACCGTGAGGCTGCAGCAAAATTCGGACTCACCCCCAGTCTCATTGATAACACACTGGGCTACGCGTTTGGTCAAACTCAGGTATCGACTATTTTCAATCCCTTAAACCAATACCATGTTATCTTAGAGGTGGCACCTAAGTACTGGCAAAGTCCAGAGATACTTAACCAAATGTACTTTAGTACCTCTACACCAAACCCCTCGACCTTTGCTGTGGGTGCTGCACAATCAGTCTCTGTTGCAAGCGTTCCTTTAACTTTGAACATGGGTAAGAATCCAAATGCAAAGGTGCCGTTAAGTGCTTTTGCGAGTTTTAAGATGAGCAACGCCGCCTTGGTTGTAAATCATCAAGGACAGTTTGCAGCAACGACGATATCTTTTAACTTACCCCCGGGCGTATCTTTAGGAACTGCATCTGATGCGATCACTGCAATGTTTGAACGTTTGCATGTACCGGATACCGTGAGGGGCGGTTTTCAAGGAACGGCACTTGCGTTTCAAGATTCATTGAAGAGCCAACCCATGCTCATACTGGCCGCGCTCTTGACGGTCTACATTGTGCTGGGTATTTTGTATGAGAGCTTAATTCACCCAATCACCATACTCTCTACACTGCCCTCGGCAGGGATAGGTGCTTTACTTGCACTCATGTTCTTTAATACTGAGTTTAATGTGATTGCGATGATTGGTGTTATCTTGTTGATAGGCATTGTGAAGAAAAATGCCATCATGATGATTGACTATGCCATCACAGCGCAAAGAGATGAAAAGTTAAGTGCGCTCGATGCTGTTAATAAGGCTTGTATGCTCAGGTTTAGGCCCATTTTGATGACTACAGTTGCAGCTATTTTGGGCGCTGTTCCACTGGCACTAGGCGCTGGGGATGGGGCTGAATTTAGAAGGCCTTTAGGTATTTCGATTGTCGGGGGACTTGTGCTCAGTCAGATATTGACGTTGTACACAACTCCCGTAATTTATCTGTATATGGAGAGACTTCGTCTTTGGAGTAGAAGAGCATGAATAGAAAATCCTACAAGGGCTTAACAAGTGAAGAACTCTACGCCTCACGTGGCGAGCAGACTCAGATCGTTGGTAAAACTTTAAATGCTGCGCTGCTAAGAAGCAGTGTATTTACGCCAGTGACAGTGCTATCGCTTTTGGTTGCTATGCTACTGACGGGGTGTAAGGCCGGACCAGACTACGTCAAACCGTCTGCCCCTGTCCCCGAGGCGTACAAGGAAACTGAGGGCTGGAAACCCGCTGATCCCAAAGACGCCCAGCCCAAGGGCGCTTGGTGGGAGATTTACAACGACAGCGTTTTAAATGAATTGATGAAAAAGGTAAGCGTTAGTAACCAAAATATTATTGCAGCTGAGGCACAGTACCGACAAGCACAGGCATTGGTTGGGGCGGCGCAGGCGGGACTCTTTCCATCAATTAATTTAGATGTCGCATCAAGTAAGGGCTCTGCGGTTAGTAATAGATTCCAAAGTGCGGGAGTCGCGGCCAGTTGGGAGCCTGATTTATGGGGCGGAATTAGAAGATCGGTTGAGTCCAATAAGTCGAGTGCGCAGGCGAGTGCTGCAAATTTGGAGGCCGCACTTTTGTCAACCAGATCTACCTTGGCTCAGAGTTATTTTCAGTTAAGAATAGTTGATGTACAAAAACAGATGTATGACGATACCGTTGAGGCCTATAAAAGATCTCTCAAAATCACTGAAAATCAATTCAAAATGGGAGTTGCATCGCAACTCGATTTGAGCGAGGCGCAAACGCTGCTCCAGTCAACAGAGGCGTTAGCGATTGACATCAACGTCACCCGCGCGCAACTCGAACACGCGATCGCTGTGTTGGTGGGTGAATCCGCATCAAAATTTGCAATTGCGCCTGAGAGGATTGAATTCTCAAGCGATACGAATTCATACAAAAGCTCAATTGGGGCGGTACTCGATCGCTTACCCGTTGTACCCGTCGGCTTACCCGCACAACTCTTAGAGAGGAGACCAGACATCGCAAGTGCAGAGCGGTTGATGAGCGCTGCAAATGCAAAGATTGGTGTGGCTAAGGCTGCTTTTTTTCCGACTCCCTTGATTTCTGCATCCTCAGGTTACCAAAGTGCAGTGTTACCTAACCTGATCAGTGCTCCAAATAAGGTTTGGGCTGTCGGTCCAAGTGCAGCGCTAGCCCTCTTTGATGGAGGAGCAAGAATTGCGGCCAGTGACCAGGCCAAGGCCGCTTATGATCAAAGCGTCGCAGTCTATAGACAAACTGTGCTCAGTGCATTTCAAAATGTGGAGGATAACTTGGTAGCCGTTAAACTCTTGGAGCGTGAGATAGCCAAACAAAGTCAAGCCGTTGCCAGTGCTAGGCGTGCAACCACGATTTCTTTGAATCAATACAAGGCAGGCCTTGTTAACTATCTAACGGTTGTGACCAACCAAGTGACACAGCTCAATAACGAACGCACACTACTAACACTCGAGAATAGACAAATAACAGCTCACATAAGTTTGATCGCTGCTTTGGGAGGATACTGGGGAGACGCTTTAAATAGCTCTCAAAAGTGAAGGTCTGGAATGAGGACTTAGACTCACTAACTTGATGTCTTTGATGAATACAGTGAGATAGGACAGTGTGTATTCAAACTGAAATGAACGTGGGAACTAAATAAAGTTAATTGGCTTAAGTAAGGTTTGTTAATTTTGAAACAATCAGCAGCTCTCATTGGGGAGCAACACCGAGCATGTTTTGAAATTGGAGGCTCGTTTGGATAATGCAACTCTTTCTTACAAGATTGCGAACGAAAGTAAGTGATCAAGTACCGTGAAGCTTTAAAAACCCCGATCAATCAAGATCAATCAAGATCAACCAAGATCAGCTAACAACGAACATGAAGTTAATCAGCAATAACTACCGAGCAGACATTGATGGGTTGCGGGGAATTGCTGTATTGGCAGTAGTACTATTTCACGCATATCCAGACGAGTTAACCGGTGGCTTTGTTGGTGTTGATATATTCTTTGTTATATCTGGATTTTTAATATCAGGAATTATCTTTGAAGCACTTGAAAACAATACCTTTTCATTTGTAGATTTTTATTTAAAACGGATAAGGCGAATATTCCCCGCACTCATTCTTACACTGCTTTGCACTTTTGCTTTTGGTTGGTTTGTTCTTTTAGCTGATGAATACGCTCAACTTGGCAAGCACATCGCAAGTGCTGCAGGATTTGTCTCAAATCTCATGTTAATCAACGAGAGTGGATATTTTGATAATTCAGCTGATACGAAGCCACTGCTTCACTTATGGAGTCTCGGGGTTGAAGAGCAATTTTATATATTCTGGCCTCTTTTGCTTTGGGCAGCTCACGTAAAGAGGTTCAAATCAATTCCGTTCATCTTATCAATCGTTTTTATTTCCTTTCTTTACAGTATTTACGCAACAAGTGTAGATACTACCTATGCTTTTTATTCGCCCTTTACCAGGTGCTGGGAACTCCTAATAGGAGCAGTTGTTGCCCATTTTTATGTGCGAATTAAAGAGAGCGCTTTAGGCGACTCTAATCTATTGTCCAACTTGAAATCACTGTCCGGATTGCTACTTATTGGTGTTGGCATTTGTTGCTTTAAAAATGACTACGGCTTTCCAGGCTATTGGGCATTGCTACCCGTATTAGGAGCCTCACTTGTGATTTATGCGGGTCCAAGGACATGGTTCAACCGTAACATATTGGCGAATAAAGTTGTGGTTTGGTTCGGGGTAATTAGCTACCCTTTGTACTTATGGCATTGGCCAATTTTGTCTTTCGCAAGAATTACTGAGAGCACAACTCCTAAGATTCACATTAGATTTCAGTTGATTTTGTTATCCGTATTTATGGCCTACCTTACTTACAAATGGGTAGAAAAGCCATTTAGAGCGAAGGGAATTAGCAAAAAAAGAGGAATTACTACGGTATTGATAATGGCTGTAATAGGGGGTGTGGGACTTTGTACTTACACTGTTTGGGACGGATTAAAAAACCGAGCGTTTGTAAACGCAGTAAACCCAGAGTATGTTAAGGCTATCAATGATTGGGATTTCCCAAAAGGGCTTAAGGAAAGGAGTGTTGACGCAACCAAGTACTTCATCAATTTCGATGCGGCATTGCCTGCGCCAGAAATATTGTTTGTAGGCGATTCACATATCGAACAATTTGCACCGCGCATTGTTGAATTATCAAAGAACAAGGAGTTCAAGTCCGTTGCTTTGCTGAGCACATCTGGACAACCCCCTCTAAGTTCAATTTGCAAGCTCCCTCAAAATGAGTGTGGATCAGCTTTGGATGACGCGAATAAATTATTAGAACGTTTTCTGACTATAAAAACAGTTGTAATTGGATTTTGTTGGAATTGCTACTTTGTGAATGATGTTGAATATGACAACGGCAGATATTTTATAAAGCAAGATCAAAAATCAATGTTCTATAAGGGAGAAGGATCAAGACTGGCGCTAGAGTCCTTGAAAGAATCATTAACTAAGTTGTCTAAGAGATATAAGGTTTATTTGTTACTAGATAATCCTTATAGCTCGTCATTTAATCCGAGAAATCTCCTTGGATCCAGTGCTGATACAAATAGATTGTTTTTCTTGCAGGGTAATCAAGCGGGTAATTCTCATCTAAGTCTTACGCAAGGCGAGCGAATTTCTGAAAAGCAGGACTCTTTGAATCTTTTGTTAAAGGAGCTTGCAGTGCAATCCGGCGCAATACCCATTGATCAATTGAAAATTCTCTGCCCAGATGAAATATGTCGAATTACGGAAAAGGGAAAGCCAATTTATTTAGATGAAGGGCATCTAAGGCCATATTTTGTAATTGAGAGCGGAAAATATTTAGATGCTGTGTTTGAGTAAAGTCCCTAATTCCCGTTCATTAGGGTATTGCCTGTAAAGTGCGCATTTAAAAAAAATGGTGGCGTTTCACGGATTCGAACTGCGGATCTGTGAATTATGATTCTATCGGCCTAACAGGGGACGCTGTCGAATGAGAATTGAGTTCCCGTTCCTTTTTTAGCTGTTCTGCTGATCGGTAGACAATTTTTCCATCGACTAAGGTCACAATTTGCGTGTTTGTTTGAATAGCTAAATCTACAGCTGATTGACCTGCTCTTAAAATTGCATCGAAAGATCCTGCCAAATCGGGATCATTAGATAATCGAATGTCCTTAGTGTTCATTTGCGCTCCAATCTATTAATTTTGGGATGTCTGCGTCACCGTCATAGACAACCCAAGAGTTGACAATTAACTTAAATTTTTCTAAATTTTTTAGACCAGATGTAAATCGTCGCAAGATCGTTGTGTGAGGAATGTCGTGTCCGCCTTGTTTCACACGAGATTTGACTCTTTCTATAGCCAACTCAGATGAGCTTAACTTGATAAACCAAAGCTTGACTGTGTATCCCAAATTTTGCCAACGCTTTATTTGTGTTGAATAATGAACACCAGATAAGGTCGTTTCAAATGCAAAATTATGGCCTGATAAAGATACTGCTTCTATCTCACTCAGCATTTTCTTCCAGCTTTAAAAGCCGCTAAATCCGGATTAAAAGGTGAAAGACCAGTTGCAATAAGGTCGGCATTGATAAACTGATAAGTTTGGGCTTCTTTAGGGAGAAAGTTTCGTGCAAAAGTCGTTTTACCAGCCCCGTTGGGGCCTGCATTTATTATGACTTTTTTCATCGGATTAGCATTTCAGTAGAAAGAGCCTGTTATCCGGGGGAGTATATTTGGTGGCGCTTCACGGATTCGAACCGCGGACCTGTGGATTATGATTCCATCGCTCTAACCGACTGAGCTAAAGCGCCGAGCCTTAAATTATAGCTGAATTTCAACAACCTAATTCCAACTAACTACTGATAATACGTGTAGGTCAATAAATGTAGTATTTTATGATTATTTTTTTGCTTTAAGCTGCTGGTGCCTACATGTATCAGTTACGGCTGAATTCGCCGTAAAGTTTGCAGTGGCTTGTATTCAAGTTGTAAAAGCAAAGTTTAGAAAACGAACAATGTCTATTGGCATTTAATGTGGTTTAAAGCTGTAATCACCGATCAAAAAGCTCATTTATTAAAAAATTTATAAGAAAAACAACATATTCCAATTTATTTAATAGTATCTTATTGATAAATTAAATGTTGAACTGCGAAGTAGATAAAATAATTAGGAGCTAATAAAATTTAGGAAATAAATGAAAAAAATTGCAGTCCTTTTAACAATCTTAATTTTTGTCTCAACTTCTGTCCTTGCCGACGATGAGGGAATTAAATACAGTGCAGGGTTTAAAATTTGGAATTCATTTTTATCAGAGCCTACTGACCAAACGGGCGTAACAAATAATACAACCCCAGATTCTACGGCTGGTAATCTATCTTTTACCGCTAGAAAATCTAGCTATTTCTTAACCGCTTCAGCTTTACTTCCCACAACTTATGTCTACGGATCTTCTTATATTAGAAGGCATGATCAAGATATTGTGGCTGGATATCGTTTGACGGATGCAATCTCTGTTTTAGTTGGAGATAAAACAGTTAAGAGAACAGCAAATGGTTCTAATACAGATGAGAACGTAAATGCAAAATACTTAGGTACTTCTGCCGCTACTTACTTCATGGACCATCAATTCTTATACGGCACTCTGCTTTACGGCTTTAAAACTGGCATTAGTTCTGATTACATGGCAAATCAAAACAAATTCGGCTTTTATTCTTATGAATTAGGCTATGGATATGCAATGGATAAGACCACTCAATTAACCATGGGTTATAGATATCAGAGCATTTATAGCAATTACACCCCAACTGGTGCTAAGGTAAATAATAATGTTTACGGTTTAATCATGGGTGTTAACGTAAACTTTAATTAATTGAAATCACTGTTGATTCAAAATCGAGCCTCAACATAGTTGAGGCTTTTTTATACTCTCGATCATTATTTAAGTCACGTGTAGTAAAAAACAACAAACACTTGATTTATTTAATTCTATCTTAGTGATAAATAATATAGTTAACGGGTGCGAAGTTAGAATCGAGTCATCGGATTTGGATAACTTACAGGAAAATAAATGAAAAAAATTGCTATCTTTCTAACGACGCTAATGCTCACTTCAATAGCGGTGCATGCGGACGATGACATAAACTACAGTTTCAGTACTAAAATATGGAATACCACTATCCGTAACAATGGATCACCAGCAACACAAAGTGCTAATGCACCAATTATTTCTGGAACAATTAAGAAATCAGATTACTTCTTAATTGGTAACTATTTGCTTCCAGCTTCATATACTGAAGGTACTGACTACACTACAAGGCATGATATTGATTTGGCTGCGGGGTGGTCCTTCAGCTCAAATTTTTCTTTATTAGCTGGGCAAAAGCAAATTGTTGCTAATAAATTTGATTTCAATGGTTGTGCCAGTTGTGAAACAGTTAATATTTCTTACCTAGGACTTAATGGATTTGCAGCTGTAACAAATAAACACTATTTTTACGGAACGGTAACCAAAAGCTTTAAGGCTACAGATAAAACACCTACCGGCGACACTTCAATTAAATTTACAACATATGAAGGTGGTTATGGTTATGTAATGAATAAAAATACTCAACTTTCAATAGGCTATAGATACCAAAGATTTGATGTAACTGGTGGCGGTGGGGCGAACATACCTGGCGTTATTGTTGGTGTTACTTTGATACCTTAATACATTCTTCTAGAGAGCTAGCCTCAACTTTTGTTGAGGCTTTTTTTATAAAAATCTTTTACTAACTGGAATATTTTGCTATACAAAGTTTTATTTATATCAGGCGTTTGATTGATTGCCGTGGTTTCTGGGACTTTTTAATACTCAGATTGTTTTTTTATTTAGCTATTAATGGTTTGATACTGAGGTCTAAAATTCATTTTAGATTTAGGTGATTCAAGTGAGAGTGAAGTTGTTCCTGTAAATTTTTTCTACTCATATCAAGAGTATTGGAGAGTTCAAGACAAGTGCTTTAGAATTTTCTTTTTTTTGAAAAAATATTTAAACGCCTTTAGTTGAGTCTCCATATTGCTGCTCTAACGTATCTATAACCCTTGTAATTACATCAGACCAGTCTCCTGTTTTGGACTGGCGAAAAAGAGTAACGCTTGGATACCACGGGCTATCCTCAATTTCTAATAGCCATCTCCAGCAGGTGTCAAAACGGTTAAGTATCCATACGTGCTTTCCCATTGCAGCGGCTAAATGAGCGGTTGAGGTATCCACAGATATGACTAAATCTAAATTATGAATTAAGGCAGCAGTATCCGAGAAGTCTTTAAGTTCATCTGTATAGTCAATGATCTCAGGTCCGTTCCAACCATTTTTCATCAATTCCTTGAATTCAGATTCCGCTGGTTCTCCCTTTTGAAGGCTAAAGAACTCGACACCAGCCGTTTTGAGTTCCGCCAGAAAAAGAAGTGGTATGTTTCTTCTTGCGTTAACTGCCCAAACTTCAGGCTGATCAGGCCTAAATCCACCTGACCACACTAAGCCTACTCTTGATTTTTTGGCGGTACCTAATTTTGCGCGCCAATACGCAACTTTTTGCGTATCAGCCAGTATGTAGGGGATTTGATTGGGGACAGTGTTAAGCCTGGTGTTGAATGCAAGGGGCAGACTAAGCAAAGGGCATTGGTAATCGAATTCAGGTATTTGACTTCCCTCTATAAGTAAGAGATCAATACCGTCTAAGTTCTGGAGTACATTGAATAGTGGCTTTTGTACTTCGAATAAAACCCTTGCACCCAATTCTTTGACCAATTTCACGTATCTGCAGAATTGAAGCGTATCCCCAAGTCCTTGTTCGCTATAAATGAGGATGGTTTTGTTTTGTAGAGATTCACGCCCAAGCCAAAGTGGTTGCGTAAAATGAGTCACATTCCCTCTTTGGGGTTTCTTGGTTTTCTGTCCCCATTCATATTCTGCAAAGCCTTTCTCAAAATCTCCCTTGGCTAGTAAAACTAGGGATTTGTTCCAGTGAGCTTCTGCTAAATCCTTAATTGCGATTGCCTTTTCATATGACTCTAGGGCTTCGTCTAGAAGCATTCGCTCTTGCAGGATGACTCCGCGGTTTAAGTAGCAATCAACGTAATCGTCCTTTAACTGAATAGCCGTATCGTAGTTAATCAGTGCTTCATCTGAACGATTGAGTTGATACAGGACCATTCCACGGTTAAAGTAGGCTTCGCAGTAATCAGCTCTTAACTTAATCGCCTCATCAAAGCATGCGAGCGCTTCCCCATTACGGTTAAGTTCCTTGAGTACGCTACCTCTATTTAAATGAGCTTCGGGGTAGTCACACTTTATCTTAATTGCATTTTCGTAACTCTGCAAAGCTGGTTCAAAGCGTTTGAGCTCTTGAAGTACATTTCCCTTGTTGTAATGGGCCTCTGCGAAATCAGGGTCCAATTTAATAGCCATTTCACAGCTTGATAAGCTCTCGTTTAAACGGTTTAAGTCCTTTAGGACCACAGCACGGTTAGAGTGCGCTCGAACATCAAACGGCTGGTAAGAAAGGGCTTTGTCAAAACTCACTAACGCAGACTCTAAATGTCCAAGATTTTTAAGTATGACGCCTTGATTTGAATGTGCCTCAGCATAATCTGGTTTTAAGTTAACAGCCCTTTCATAGGACTCAAGCGCCTCGTTGAATCTTCTTAGCTCCTGAAGTACTAAGCCGCGGTTATAAAAGAGGTTTGCACTTGATGAATTGATTATTAGAGCCTGTTCGAACCGATCAAGTGCCAAGTCCCATTGCTTGGTCTGAGTAGCAATAGTTCCAAGTAACTGTAATGCATCAAAATGTTTAGGATCAAGGCTGAGTATCTCCTCGTAAAGGAGCTTGGCACGGGCTAGTTCTGCGTTTCTATGAAACGCTAAAGCTTGCTGAAGTATGGACGAAATCGAGTTCATAACTAGATCGTTTAATCTTGAGTGCTATTTTGTGTTTTGTGTATTGTTGGTTGAATATTATTAAGATTTAGTATTTTTGTATGGACTTACTACAATTAACAATTTTTTTAAATTAAATTCGGCATTAAAAATGCTCAAAGCGCTTTAAGTTTCATTAAATCGGCATAGACTTGAGCAAGCACGCTCTCCCAGTCACCTAGGGACTTTTGTCTATATAGCTTGGCACTCGGATACCAATCACTGTCCTCTTTATCCAGTTGCCATCTCCAATCGGGCACGTACTGCAGCAGTATCCATGTCGGTATGCCAATTGCAGCAGTTAAATGCGGAACGCTGGTGCATGTGCTTATAACCAGATCCATACACTGTGCGAGGGCAGCGGTTTCACTAAAGTCTGTAAGTTCTTCCCCGAAAAACCGAACTTCACTCGCTTGAAATTCCATCTCATCTTGTTCCTTGATTTCCTTTTGAAGGCAGATGAGCTCAAACAGACCTTTCGGAAATGCACTTATCATTTGTTTGAAAGTAATGCTTCTTTCCTTATCCTTTTTAAAAGGTGAGGTGCTGCTCCAGACAATACCGATCCTTATTCTTTTCTGTAATCCAAGTCTCGCTCGCCAACGCGCAACTTTTTTTAAATCTGCCTGAATGTAGCGTACGCCGCTTGGAACGGTACTGGAATCTGTTTTTAGGGCAAGCGGCAAACTGGCTAAGGGGCATTGATAGTCAAACTCAGGTAAAGCACTGCCTTGAGATACCAGTTGATGTACGCCGTCTAAATTTTGCAATAAATTAAAGAGTGGAGGCTGCACTTCAAGTATGACTTTTGCGCCGCGCTGCGCAAGTAATTTTGTATAGCGACAAAATTGAACCGTGTCCCCAAGCCCTTGTTCGCAGTGTATGAAGATAGTCTTCTTCTCTAGGGATTCATCACCCAGCCAAAGTGGCTTATCAAAGACTCTTTTATGTTTATCGCTATTGCTTTCGTTATTAAAAAATCGCCATTCATACTCTTGAAAGCCTTTTTTTAAATCCCCCGTGAGCAACAGTGTAAATGCTCTTGTCCAATAAGCCTCTGCGTAATTCTCTTTTAATCTAATCGCTTGATCAAGGCATACAAGTGATTCTTTAAGACGTTTGAGCTCTAAGCATATAAATCCTTTACCGTAATGAGCCTGCGCGTAGTGGGGGTTTAAATCAATTGCGTCGTTAAAACTTGTGAGTGCCGCATCAAGGTAATTCATCTCTTTTAATACGCATGCTCGGTTGTAATGAGCTTCTGCGGAGTCGGGGCTGAGAATGATCGCTTTGTTGCAATTGATGAGTGCAGGGACTAGAGAATGGAGCTCTTTTAATACCATCCCTAAGTTGCTATAAGCCTGTGCATTTTGCGGGTTCAGCTGGATTGAAGTGTCAAGGCTCGTGAGCGCTTCCTCAAATCTTTTTAATTCCTTTAAAACTACTCCCTTATTGCAATAAGCCTCAGAGTAGTCCGGCTTGAGCGCTATTGCTTTGTTATAGCTCACAATAGCCGCGTCTAATTTACTTAGTTTTTGATAAACGATGCCCTGATTAAAGTAAACATTTGGATATTTATTATTTACAGTTAATGATTTCTTAAAATAATATATTGCATTTTCCCACTCCCCTTTTTGCGTTGCCAAGGTCCCTAGTAATTGGAGTGCATCAAAATGCTTAGGATCAAGTTTTAGGATCTCTTGGTACAGGGGGGCGGCTAAATCCAGGGCTCCACCGCTGTGCAAGGCGAGGGCTTGTTGGAGTTTGTGTGAGACATCAATATTTGATTTGTTGGCCTTAATTAATTGGGTTGAATTACTAGGCCTAGTTGCTTTATTTGATGAGTGATGTTGAGATCTCATTTTTTTATTTTATGCCCAAATCTCAGCAAATTGCTAAACCTGAATTGCTATGGATGCGATTTTCGGTTGCCCATAAAAATACCCACCTATCTCTCAATAGGTGGGTAGATTCGGATCTTGCCTAAGCTCTTAAACTTTAATTTACAAGTTTAACTGTAACAAGTTTAAATATAGGCAGGTATTTATCGATATTAACGTGTGTAAGCAGATTCGCCGTGTGAGCTAATATCCAAGCCCTCGCGCTCTTCTTCTTCCGTTACTCTCAGACCGATTGTCATATCAACAATCTTGTAAGCAATGTAGGAGACCACACCAGACCAGATGAGGGTAGTTACAACGGCTTGTAACTGAATCCAAACTTGTCCAGAAATTGAGTAGTCAGCACTCGCAGCATTTGCAACATAGTCGTATATACCCACACCGCCTAAGGCAGGGGATGCAAATACACCAGTTAACAGTGCTCCTAGGATACCGCCAACACCGTGAACACCGAACACGTCGAGTGAGTCATCAGCACCGAGCATTCTCTTGAGACCTGTAACGCCCCATAAGCAAAATACACCGGCGAGTAAGCCAATGATGATCGCGCCCATAGGTCCAACAAATCCGCAAGCAGGAGTGATTGCAACCAAGCCCGCTACCGCACCTGATGCAGCACCCAACATTGATGCTTTACCTTTGAGTAAGCCCTCAGCAGCAATCCAGCTTAATGCCGCAGCAGCTGTAGCAACCAAAGTGTTCATGAATGCTAGAGCGGCCATGCCGTTAGCTTCTAGATTTGATCCAGCATTAAAGCCAAACCATCCCACCCACAACAAGGACGCGCCGACCATAGTCAGTGTCAAGCTGTGAGGAGCCATAGACTCTTTACCGTAGCCCGTGCGCTTGCCGATTACGAAAGCACCGACCAAACCAGCGATAGCTGCGTTGATGTGAACAACTGTTCCACCTGCGAAATCGAGTGCACCTTTGGCCCATAACCATCCTGCGTTAGCAGTTACTGCATCAAGTGACGCTGCATCTGTAATTGCATCTGGTCCATCCCAGTACCAAACCATGTGAGAAATCGGGAGGTAGCTGAATGTGAACCAAATCGCACAGAACAGAACTACAGCAGAGAACTTAACGCGTTCAGCAAATGAGCCGACGATCAAAGTACAAGTAATTGCTGCAAAAGTTGCTTGGAATGCAGCGAATGTAAAGTCAGGAATGTAAACACCCTTACTGAACGTTGCGGCTACAGAGTCCGGAGTCATACCTTTGAAGAATAACTTGTCCAGCGAGCCTATAAACGGATTGCCCGCGGTAAACGCGAGCGAGTATCCATAGATAGCCCAAAGGACGTAGATCAGTGAGGTGACCACAAAAACTTGCATCAAAAGTGAAAGCATGTTTTTGGAGCGTACAAGGCCACCGTAGAAGAGGGCCAAGCCTGGGATCGTCATTAAGATAACGAGAACAGTAGAAACTGTCATCCAGGCTGTGTCGCCTTTGTTAGGCACTGGTGTTGGTGCTACAGCAGGCGCCGCGGCGGCCGCAGCTGCTGGAGCAGCAGCCGGAGCGGTCGCTGCGGGCTTAGCCACAGGAGTTGCAGAGTCTGCACGCACAGCGGTTGTTCCTAAGAACAATCCCATGCCTAGCAGCAAGGTGAATAAAACTTTTTTCATTTTTTGATCTTTCTCAACGGTTGTTGAAATTTAGGGATGAAATATTTATAGCGCGTCTTTACCGTTTTCACCGGTGCGGATACGAATAACTTGCTCGAGGTTTGTTACAAAAATCTTGCCGTCCCCGATTTTCTCGGTTCTAGCGGCCTTCTCAATTGCTTCAATGGCTTGATCAAGCATTTCAGAGGCTACAGCAGCTTCGATCTTTACCTTAGGTAAGAAATCAACCGCGTACTCAGCACCCCTGTAGAGTTCTGTATGGCCCTTTTGTCTCCCAAAACCCTTCACCTCAGTAACTGTGATGCCTTGAACACCAATAGATGACAAGGCTTCTCTTACTTCGTCAAGTTTGAAAGGTTTGATAATCGCCGTGATTAGTTTCATGGTTTACCTTAAATTTAATTAAAAGTTCTTCTGGATACCACTAACAGTTGCGATGACTAGGACCGTTTCTGTCAGCAAAATGGATAGTATATTTTTATTCTGAGTCATTTCTTCTCCGGTTGAAATTTACAAAATCCTATTGAGATAAGCACAATTCAGACCATTAGCCAAAATTAATCTTTAAGCATAATCAAATTGCCTTTCGCGCTCGTAATTAGATGCTATGGTAGTAAATTCATAAATTTTTAAGCGCTTTAAAATGGTGCATAAATCTATTTCGCACTTAAATAGTGCGTAAATTAATTGTAATAAATCAAAGAAAAAGTGCTTTTTGCTGAAGTTTCCAGGACTAGTGGGGCTTTTTAGGGATGTGAACACTGAACAAAGCACCGTGAAAGGTAACTTTTAGAGGTAACTTTAAGATGTAACTTTACTTGGTAATCAACACTTGAGTAAATTGCAAGGTGTGCAAACGCGGCTTAAGAAATTAAAATGGGCGCATGGAACAACTCGTCATCTTTGCAATTCCCATCTTTACCCTACTCATGGTTTT
>CAITYM010000009.1 GCA_903896615.1 uncultured Burkholderiales bacterium | reverse complement strand
TTTTATAGAGACAACTGGTATTTGGACTCTTATTGCCACTTGAGGAAGGACTTACGAAGTTTTTCTGTAGACGGGATTAAGTCCGCAGGTATTGTGTTCAAGAAATGTGAAGAGGTGAGCGACAAAACGCTCAACCAGCACTTTGCAGAGAGTTACGGTATTTTCTCAGGTCCAGTGACACAGAGAGTCAAACTTAAATTCACTCCTGAGCGGGCAAGGTGGGTTACCGGGGAAACTTGGCATCCTGAGCAGGTCACGAGTTTTGATAAAGACGGAAACTATATTCTTGAATTTGGATATAGCCAGGACCCAGAGTTGATGATGGATATTTTAAAGCACGGCTCTGAAGTTGAAGTGCTAGCCCCTGCAGGGCTTAGAACCAAAATCAAAAATGAGATCACTAGATCTTTAAAGAAGTACTAGAGAACA
The DNA here is from genome assembly GCA_903896615.1 of uncultured Burkholderiales bacterium. Lineage (GTDB taxonomy): Bacteria > Pseudomonadota > Gammaproteobacteria > Burkholderiales > Burkholderiaceae_C > Limnohabitans. The sequence continues at coordinate 9,268 of CAITYM010000009.1, read as the reverse complement.
AGTGAGACGCAATAAGTTGACTGCTAAATGAACGCATCTATTGAAAAAATGTTTCAGAGTAGCATCGAAATAGCTGAGCTGGGTCGCCCCGGCTGGGCCTATCAAGCTGCAGCCTACATCAACTCAAGTGACCATTATCCCAATAGACGCCTTGAAACACTCAAGTGGCTATTCATAGCTCAGTTGTTTGATCCTCAGACTGTTCCAGATAAGGTATTAGATTTTATGCATTACGGATCGACAAAGGAAGAAGTTGAAAGAGTAAGCCAGATGGTTGAAGTTTGGTTCATCGACAAATTTGGTAAATAGACAATGGGACCTAAGACTCCTGATCGTCCCGTTGTAGCTGTAGCCAATTGGGGAGGCGAAGATAGAAATTGCCCAGTTGCTGTGACCACCTGGAACCGGATCATCTCTGGATTTAAAGTAATCAGGACCGTTCCATACTACTATGAGGGGGAGCTATTTAAGTCCTGCTGGGAATTTAACATTTACGGCAACTACACGGTACGGGTTACTTATTCAAAAGCAAGTAGTGATTTAGGCGAAGGATTAGGGTTTGAAGGAGCTCTTTCAGATCTGAGTGTGACTTACTTTGACAAAAAGGTAAGTGAACTCTCAAAACTCATCAAGTTAGATCGTCTTTATAAGAAGTTTGAGATTTATTATGCAGAGGTGAGACAAGAAGATCCCTCAATTGCCTCACTTTATGTTTACATCAGTAAGAAGCAAACCGGGCATGTCCTTAACTTCATATTGGAATTGACACAGGGGAATGTTTTGAGTGAAGTCAATTTCAAAGGGTTACAGACTGCAAAAGCGGTTTTAGACAGCATTATTAGCGGATGGAAACAACTGTTTCACACCGATCCACCTGCATCAGCACTCAAACAAATTCTTCTAAAAATAGAGCAAAAGGATCCTGAATTAGCCGCACTCATTATCAAAGAGCCTAGCCTTAATCACGCACAAACCCTCTTTGATTGGAATTAAATTGAGGGTGTAAGTTTTTGAATACTTACCCGGGTGCAGGGTCAAGCCCGACTCACCCTTGGGTAAAGTGCTAATGCGAAGAGGGTTTTATATCGATTAAGCCGATATTCCTAATGCTGAAGTAACTCGTACTGAGTTACACACAATCAAAAAATCTCGTTTAAGAAACTCACCCGCAGTATCAATTTCCCTAAATCTTAAGGCTGTTTTAGGCATATATCTATACGTCGCGGCAAGCCAGTAATGAACACTCACCGCATTGGCGGGAGAGGTGGCTTGATTTCTTCAAGCATTTCCTCGAGTCATGTTTGTTCATTTGAGGAGTCAACCAAACGGCTCGTTACCGCAATATGCTGTGGTTCGAGCATACGAAAAGCATGCTAAAAATTGACTTGACGCTTAAAATCAAATAATTAATGCCATTCAAAAATTAAACGTGAGTTGCTGATCCGTCTCTTTTAGATCATTTTTTATGGCGCTGCGCTTACTTTTGCCTCTAGACTTCAAGTTGGCTTTAGAGCCGTGTCGATCAAGTACTTTGGCGTTAATTTGTTTAACCAAAGACTCTCCCCTATGTTCGTGCATTCTTTTTTTCGCCTCTCTTGTCGCATCTGCCAAATCAACAATGGGTACTGGCCAGTCGCAACCGATGACTACACCGCATCTGGCCTGTACATCCTTGGGCATTTTCCAGGGCTCAAAAATCCATGCATCGGGCACCCGTTGCATCACGGGCAACCAGCGGCGAACAAACTCACCCCGCGGGTCATGATCCATCGCCTGTTTAATAGGGTTATAAACGCGAGTCGTATTAATGCCCGTCGTCCCAGACTGCATTTGCATCTGGCTCCAATGAATACCAGGTTCATAGTCTACAAACTGAGTCGCCAACCAGTCGCCAACCGGCTTCCAGTGGAGCCACAGTGGATAAGATGCAACTGATATCAGCATGGCTCGCATCCTAAAGTTGAGCCACCCCGTTTGTTTAAGCATCATCACACAAGCATCCACCAAGGGCCATCCTGTTTGAGCTGTAATTAATCGATTAAATCGATCATCACTCCAATCATCTTCTCTGAGTCCCGTAAAGCCTTGGTTCATATTGCACCACTCAATCTCGGGCTCACTTTCTAATTTCTGTATGAAATGGCAATGCCAATGAAGTCTACTGAGAAAGTTATTCAGTCCCCTTCTTTGATAGGAGTTGGTAACGCCGCTTTGAATCTTTGCTTGAGTTGCTTGCACGACCTCTCGCATGCCCAGACATCCAAGACTTAGATAGGGGGATAGCCGCGAGCAAGCCGACGTTGCTTTAAGAGGGGATGAAATCCCTCCAACATAAGTCCCGCTTCTCTCGTTTAGGAAAGATGACAAGAGTTCAAGAGCCTTTGTTCTTCCCCCTAATTGGCGATCAGGACACGCATCTAAACTCCTCAACCATTCGTTCGTCCTAGGCCAGCGTTCGCTTGGGAGGAGCAAATGCAAACTATTTTGTAGATCCTGCGCAACCATTGAACCTGTAACTTTGCACTGAGGTGCGCTCATCAACAAATCCCACTGCACGCTCCACTTGCTACGCGACTCAAGGCCTCTGAGAACACCGTGCTGGCGCGATTCGTCCCACGTAACGCCCTTAGAGGTAAGCCACTTTTTAACTAAAACATCGCGTTTAAATGTAAGTGAGTTTCCCGTCTCTTGGTTGGAGTAAACGCTTTGAAATGTTCGCGTCGAATATACTTTAGACAGCACATCTAAGGCTTCACCCGACATGAGGGTTAGATTTAAGTGAATTGATTTCAACTCCCGAGCCAAATCCAATAAAGATTCTTTTAAGAAATCTAGCTGTCTCTTTGATGTGTCAGAGCCTCCCCAGTAAGAGGGTTCTAAGATATATAGACAAAGCACAGGGCCGTGGGCTAAGGCTTTTGCTAGCGCCTCGTTATCGTGCACCCTTAGATCGCGCTTGAACCAAACGACTGAATAAGACATATTAAAGGCTGAGCTAAACACGAACTGTAATGAACAGCTAAAATTAAGCTTGAATTTTAGATGAGTTCCAATTTTTAGTCAGAATTTACAAAGAGTTACCTCAAGTTATGAATATCAATGAGGATTACAGCAAAAGAGTCACGATCAATCATCACGACTTACCTTGGGTTGCAAGTCCCGAATCTGGGGTGCAAAGACGGCTGCTAGAGCGCCTTGGTGGCGAGATAGCAAGAGCGACCTCGGTTGTTCGCTACCAAGCAGGGGCGAAATTCAAAATTCATACGCATGAGTTTGGGGAAGAGATACTGGTTTTGGAGGGGATGTTGAGTGATGAAAACGGGGACTACCCTGCTGGCACGTATATTATGAATCCTCCAGGCTCTGTGCATGCGCCCTTTAGCGAATTGGGCTGTACACTTTTTGTGAAGTTAAGGCACCTTGGTGTCGACCAAATACACCGAGAAGTCATTGATACAACAACCGCATCTTGGTACCAAGGCATGGTTGCTGGACTTACAGTTCTGCCCCTCATGCAGCAGGGCAGCGGATCAACTTTGGTTAAATGGGCTCCACAAACTTATTTCAATCCTCACAGACATTACGGAGGAGAGGAAATTTTTGTAACGCAGGGGGTTTTCGAGGACGAGCACGGACGCTACCCAGCAGGGTCATGGATTAGAAGCCCTCATATGAGCATGCACCAACCCTTTAGCAAAGAGGGTTGCACAATTTTCGTTAAAACAGGACACCTACTATGAGCGATATGGAAGAAAGATGTTGCGGATCTGATGTCTGTATCATTGACCAAGCCGGTCGATGCTGGTGCGGTCAAGTATGGAATGGGACGAGGATGGTGATGCCAGATGGCAATCTACAAAGTCAACCTTTAGTGTGCTCAGACACCCCTACTGAGCAGGAACGTCGCCTCAGCGCAAAAGTAAGCAGTTCCTAAATCTAAATTTCACGCCTAATCCGGCGTTACAAATATCTGCGTTCACACACACGGTAGAGCTACTCAATACGCCACTTTGAGATACGGAAAAATTTGATTAAAGATTTATCGGCTTTGAAAATCCCTTTCTAAGGGACCGTCAAGTAATGAAACTGTTTGATGTGGCCCAGATATTTGGTTACATTAATCCTACTAACCACAGGATGCATTAAGACTCAACAATATATGTCGAAAGTTATCTATTACTTACCCGGACACGGGGGAAGACTGGATTCAGCACTGGGCACGGAACTTATGGCCAGAGGATTTGATATTGCGGGGCGAACCACTCATGGTGAATTCAAGTTACTCTCGTTTTCTGATCAAGTCAAAACAATAGCTAACGATTTAGAGAGTGGCTTTTGGTACAAAGACTCGGTTGTAATTGCCAATTCATTTGGGGCGTACCTCTTTCTTCATGCTCAAGCATTATTACCACCCTTTATCGGCAAGGTACTTCTGCTATCCCCGATTGTTGGCGAGTTCACAAACGATGAAAAAATGATGAGCTTTATACCGCCTAAATCTGATGAAATAAGGAGTTTGATTAACTCGGGGAATTACCCAACTCCGCTCAATATTGAGATGCATGTAGGATCCGAGGATTGGCAAAGCAATCCGCAAAATGTTGAGGCTGTAGCGAATCAATTACAAGTTAAATACAGCATTGTTCCTGGAGATGGGCATAGTCTGTCGAAATCATATGTGGGATCAGTGTTAGATAAATGGCTTGGTTCGCCCAAATAGTGTTACTGTGTTGGTGTGTTTAAATGTTCGGTAAATTTTGAAACTACGGGAATTTAAAGAATGCGATCAAGCAATCAAATTCTCAAAGATATTTTTGGATTTAATGAGTTTAGAGGCATACAAGAGGCGATAGTCAACGAAGTCATTTCAGGCGGGGATGCACTTGTCTTGATGCCGACTGGAGCAGGTAAGTCTTTGTGCTACCAAATACCCTGTCTTGTGCGAACGGGCGTTGGAATCGTAGTCTCGCCTCTTATTGCGCTGATGCAAGACCAGGTTGATACGCTTACTCAGTTAGGCGTTAACGCTGCATTCTTAAATTCCAGCATGGATGCAAGCAGTGCTTCGTCAACTATCCAACAGCTACTGGGCGGCAAACTAGATTTAATGTATGTTGCGCCTGAACGATTGCTGAGTCCAGGATTTTTAGCAATATTAGACAAACTGTATACAGACTCACAAATTGCACTCTTTGCCATTGATGAGGCTCACTGCGTTTCTCAGTGGGGACATGATTTCCGCCCTGAATATCGTCAGTTAACTGAGTTACACAGTAGGTACCCAAAAGTACCCCGAATTGCTTTAACCGCTACTGCGGATGCAGCAACTCGCATAGAAATTATTGAACGACTCTCGCTTGAGTCTGCAAAGGAGTTTGTATCAAGTTTTGACAGAGTCAATATTAAATACAGAGTTGTGCATAAAGACAGTACCAAAAACCAATTAGAGCAGTTCTTGAAAACAGAGCACCCCAGCGATGCGGGTATCGTTTATTGCCTGTCTCGCAAAAGTGTGGAGACTACTGCGCAGTGGCTCCAAGATAAGGGTTGGGATGCCTTGCCTTATCACGCAGGACTAAGCGCAGAGACTCGCAATAAAAATCAACAACGCTTCCTACGTGAGGAAGGCGTAATCATGGTTGCAACAGTAGCCTTTGGAATGGGGATTGACAAGCCGAACGTGAGGTTTGTGGCTCACCTAGATTTACCTAAGAGCATGGAGGGCTATTACCAAGAGACAGGACGGGCGGGCAGGGACGGGTTGCCCGCTAATGCTTGGATGGCTTACAGTCTGGGGGATGTGGTGAATCTGCGGCAAATGGTTAATTCCGGAGACGCCCCAGAGGAGCGCAAACGCGTTGAGCTCCAAAAACTTAACGCATTACTCGGATATTGTGAGTCAACCGGATGCAGACATCAAACAATCCTTCGCTACTTTGGTGAGGACCATCCAGGGCACTGCGCAAACTGTGATAACTGTTTGGAACCTGTTGAAACTTGGAATGCGTCGTTAGAGGCGCAAAAAGCGCTCTCATGTGTTTACCGAACAGGACAGGTGTTTGGGGTTGCACATTTAATTGATGTATTAATGGGTAAATTAACCCCCAGGGTTGCTAAATTTGAGCACGATAAGCTTAAAACCTTCGGAGTCGGCTCAAGTCTAGACGCTACACAGTGGAGTAGTATTTACCGTCAATTGGTTGCCAGTGGCTACTTGGATGCAGATATAAAGTCGTATGGGGGTTTAAAGTTAACGGAGCAATCCCGCCCAGTGCTCAAAGGGGAGGAGATTGTTTTAATGAGAAGAGAGATTGGACAATTAAAGAAAGAGATACCCAAATCTTATTCAAGCAAAAGGGGGACTCCCGTATTTACTGACCCCGAAGATGAGAAACTGTGGAAGGCGCTTAAAGACAAGCGAAAGCAATTAGCCGAGGAACAGGGTGTACCGCCTTACATCATCTTTCATGACAGTACGCTACAAGAAATTCTTAAAATTGCACCAACAAGTCTAGAAGAATTTGAGGATATAACTGGGGTTGGGAGACTTAAATTGGAGCGTTATGCACCAGATTTTATTAATGTCATCATTGAGAGTTTGCTAAATTAACGAACTTTAAAATAATTCATATAGAAATTGCACCTGCTATTTCGAACCCAAAACGTATAAAAATAGAGATCCTACTTGCTAAGAAACCTGTTTAAATGTGTCTATTCTTAGATCGTATGGATTTGGTATCCAGTTAACTTATGAGTTTAGCCTACATAGGTAGGCAACAAAGTCATTAACCTGCGAACGTTATGGGAACTAATCAGCAAGTCCCAACTCAAGGTACCTTGCAACACTAGCAGAGTTAGCAGAGTTAGCAGAGTTAGCAGAGTTAGTGGAGTTAGTGGAGTTAGTGGAAATAGCAGTAAGTGCACCTGCAACGATTCCAAGACCTTGACTTACTGCAGAGAGTGAGTCAAGCTGTCTAACGGGTACTGAGAAAACTGCATTTTTTTGAAGTTCAAGGATTAATTGTTTAGAACGGGACATACCACCTGTTAAATAAATTGTCTCCGGTAATTCCCCTACTTTATCTACAGCTTCTTGCACAATTTTCAAAACTGAATCGATTGGATTTCTTAACTTAACAGAGAATTCGCTCTCCTGGGTCTGTATGGATAAGTCATTTTCAACAAAAGATAAATCATTTTTAAAAACACTTAGAGTAGTGAGTCCAATTTTAAGTCGCTCAGCCTCAATGAGCAATTTATGCTGATACTGATTTTCTTGTAATGTAATCAATCTGTGAATCTTGAAAGGTTCAGCAGCAATTTTTAACAACTTATTAAGCTCATACCCTGACTTAGAAAAGCGCAGTTGTGCCTGCAAGTCTCGGGTGGCAATGGAGTCCCTGATGATGGAGCTGGGTATCGGTAGATTGTGAATGTCTAATGAGTCTTTCCCGAAATGGGTCATAAATACATTCCACGCCAGTGTTTCGTCAAAATCCGTGCCTCCAATTCGAGATCCTGAATTACTTACAACTTGGTATTCATTGGACTTAGCCTGGTATTTTAAAAATGAGCAATCGGTTGTCCCCCCGCCAATATCTACGATTAGTGTGTTGTCGGTATGTGAATCGTTCTCTTTGATGGTGAGCGTTGCTGAGACGGGTTCTAAAAAGAACTTAATGTCTTTGAACTGCGCCCTTTTTGCAGCTTGGCGCATGAGACTGAGCGCCTGTTGATTTCCAATATCTCCACGTGTACCGTGATAATTAACGGGACGACCAAGGACAACGCCGTCAAACGACTTCTTAAAGAAGATTTCAGCTTGCTTCTTTATATGACTAATGATCTTTGAGATGATGTTAATAAAGAATTCTTGATGATCTTTTCCTATATCTGCACCAAGAAATGATTTAGGTGATCGCAAATAAAATCCGCCCAATGGATCCTCTGCGTAGGCATTAATTGCGTTAAGACCAAATAAAAAGTCACTATTCTGATTCAACGCATCAAAAAAGGTTTGCTCTAGATATTGCTTATTTAATTCCTCCAACATCTCTCGTTGCATCGCTACTCGTACTGACTTTCTAACCGTATCCTCGCTGGAGAGCCTACCCATCTCTTTTTTACGTTCCGATTCGTAGTTTTTTCTCTCTGCAACGAAATCAATCAATGCTTTTTGATAATGCTCAAAATCTTGCAGATACTTTTTTTCTGCTTGCTCAAACTCCTTCGTCGCCTCCTCGTAAAGATCTTTTCTACCCAAATAGTCCTGCGAATTTGGTTTTTTAGATCTGCCAGGAGTCTTGGGTTTGTATCTATCATCGAATGTAAGCAATTCCTCTTCAAAAGCAGCAAGAATCCGTGTCTGATTACGACGATTTTCTTCAAGCGCATCTTTGACTCGTTTATCTAACTCGCGCTCATCAATCTCTACCCCTGCAATGATGGCTCTATTCACAAACAGGACAGTTGGCAGTAGCGTTGAGTCACCCTCTAACGGGACAAATGTAATTGCTCCTGTATCATCGGGTGCACAGGCGACACAATTCGAAGTCCCAAAATCTAATCCTAAATAGTTCACGTTACATTTCACTTATTCATTCAAATACCAAATTATGTGACAGAAATGGATCGAAAGGAATAAAAATCAAATGAATTATGTAGTTTCAACTAAAAGTAGTGAGGTATTCCAAAAATACAATTCCAGGTCTGAAAATGGATTTTTTAACTTAGAAAAAAAGATAAAAGTCTAAACCAATCAACTGCGCGTCAGTTGAAGCGCTTATTTAGACAATAAGGACCAAACAGATTTAGGCCGACAGTTGTTGATTATGTTTTGAATATTTGTTGAATAAGTGTTGATAAATAACTTGTTTAATCATTACTTGATTGATCAATCTTTATGTCGATATATTGAAGCCCTGCTAATGTTTGAGGCGAAATAGCTTTTTCATAATGAAGTATATTTTCCTATAACTACCCTTGCCTTGGTTTATTCAATTTTTTGCAGAGCAGGGTTATCCGGGTTACTTCGCCATTTATTGAAGCAATCTAGCCCACAAAAGTGGGCAACGTAGTCCGTGGCCTCAGACACGATAATCTCAGAAATGGGTACCTCAGCTAAGCACATACGGCAGGGCACTAGCACATGTTCTTCATCTAAATATTCTTTGGTCATTTACAAAGCTCCCCTTTTCCCGTGAATGCTTCAATAGTAAACTGACAGCGTCACGGTTAAACACTGACCTGTCTGTTTGCAAACGCACCT
>CAITYM010000008.1 GCA_903896615.1 uncultured Burkholderiales bacterium | reverse complement strand
CACCACCACCCCCGCCGCAAGAGGCCAAAAGGAGGAATATTAATAGTTTGAGAGTAGAGTTGAAGACTTTCATTATCCTCGCTAGTAAATCTAAGGGACTATGGTTTTTTTCTATATAAGCTGAGCGCTTTATCTAGAGTAAAAAGACCTGATGTGCCGATATCTGAATAAAGGCTATTTTACTCAGGGGTCAAAACTACTAGTTTTCTGCCAAGCGACCGCCTAACTACTGGCTTAGCAGCATGAGCTGTATTTTTCTTAGTTGCTTTAGAAGTTTGAACGGTATGCATAAAAATTCCAATTAGGAATTAACATCCTAACACTTAGGGTTCGAATCTCAAAGCAACGTGTATGCGCACTACACTTATTATCGGTAAGTGAGTTGTACACCCAAGATAAAACCGCTTTTTCTCAATTTGGGCGCACAAAACCAGCAGATCGGTGAAGTGATGTCACGGATCAATGGGATGAACACCCCCACCCTTAACGGCATCAAATGTGCCATAGTGTAGTTTGGATTAACACTAAAACAGATAGGAGCGTTCACCATGGATATTACAACAATTGGCATCGATTTGGCAAAATTAGTCTTTCAAGTTCACGCAGTAAATGCGCACGGTAAGGTAGTCCTCAAAAAACAACTCAAGCGCAATCAAATGGCTGAATATTTTGTCAATTTGAAGCCTTGCTTGATTGGAATGGAGGCGTGCGGGAGTGCACATCACTGGGCTCGCAAGCTTCAAAGCTATGGGCATACTGTGAAGTTAATGCCTCCTCAGTACGTCAAGCCTTATGTCAAGACCAATAAAAATGATGCTGCAGATGCGGAGGCAATCTGTGAGGCGGTGACCCGCCCCAATATGCACTTTGTGCCAATCAAGACCCTTGAGCAACAAGGAATTTTGACCATTCACCGAATCCGTCAAGGCTATGTAAAAGCGCGTACCGCCCAGGCCAATCAAATTCGCGGTCTGCTTGCTGAGTTTGGGATTGAGATTCCCCTGGGTATTGGATATATAACCAAGCGTGTACCTGAGTTAATTGAAGATGCGAGCAACGACTTGCCAGGCATTGTTCGCATTGAAATACAAGAGTTGCTTGAGCATTTCAAGCATTTAGAGGAACGAGTCAACGATTGTGAAAAGAAGATTGTTTGCTGGCATAGAAAAGACGGGACAAGTAAAAAGCTAGAGGCTATCCCAGGTATTGGTCCTATCACAGCATCTGCACTTGTAGCCTCTATCGGGGATTCGAAGCACTTTAAGAACGGGCGGCAAGTGGCCGCTTGGATAGGTCTGGTACCCAAGCAGCACTCAAGTGGTGGTAAACAGACGTTGCTGGGTATTAGTAAACGCGGGGACAGCTACTTGAGGACTTTACTCATCCATGGGGCCAGGGCGGTGATACATCACTCGGTTGGCAAGATAAAGCCTACTGGCACGCAAAGCTGGGTCAATCAGTTGGCAGCAAGAAAAAACAAGAATATAGCGGCGGTTGCGCTTGCGAATAAGAATGCGAGGATAGTTTGGGCTTTATTGAATCATGACCGTGATTATCAGGACAACCATAAAACGTTACGCGTTGCTGCGTAAGAGAAGTCAGGTTTAACAAGAAGAAGACAGCGGAGTGTGAACTCCAAAGGTTGCACAGGCAATCAAGAAGTGATGGCAAAACAGGTAAGACCGTGATTGGCAAAGCCCGCATTAGGCGAAGCTCCTAGAGAGCAGCGGATCGATTGAGGCGCTAATCAGCAAATCCCATCAAGGACCGTGGAACAAAAGCCACAGCAAAGTCCGAATGTACGGGTGCAATCTTTATCTAAATGCCAAAAACAATTGAGAGCTTGGCAAACCGGGGGTGTTCATGTACGCCTAATGGAGCCACCTCGGGATCGCTTAATGGATCCACTTTAGCCCCCAATTCTCGTCTATTTCGGTTCTTATCAACCCCGCCATACTGTTCCTTTTGTATTACAGAGGGGCAGCTATGGCAAACCGGAGAATCGAGAT
>CAITYM010000007.1 GCA_903896615.1 uncultured Burkholderiales bacterium | reverse complement strand
CTTCAGAAGGGGGTAGTTGATTCACAATAATGAAACTGCATGAGACCAAGACGAAAAGAGCCGTGCCTGGAACACCCATACGCGGGCCCTCCAATGCAGGTAGCAACACCACAAACATCATTAGCAACACAGCGATGATAGGAGCTACGAGTAATTTAAATCCAATTAGCTCTGATTTTTTCTCGATCTCAACATAGTGGTTGAACTGAGTAGAGCAAGACTTTTGATCTTTTAAAGCTGGATTGCCGTAATTTGTATCAAAAGTGTTACAGGTAACGAATGATTTCTCACTGCGCACTTTCCAAGCTGGGATTTCTAGCTCTTTACTGGGCTTGATATTATCTTCATCGACAACATAAATTGAATTGGTCGCTGGATCATCCTCGTCCTCTTCAACACCTATCTTTAAAGTTTGATTGTCAAAGGGATAGTCATTAATGTCCCACTGCGTATTAAAGGTGGCTGACACATCAACCACTTCTAAATAATCCTTTCCGTCATTGACCATCCCACTAAATACATCTTTTCGTGAGTCAATTTTGGCATTCTTGATTTTGAAAGTTTTATTGGGGTGAATGTTCTTATCTGACCATCTAAACCACAAGGTAAAGTCAACTTGGTAAGAGTTCTTTGAATAGGAAATCGAATTGACATTTTCCAAATAGATTCCTACAAATACTTTGGAGGGCTCAACCTTTTTTTCCTCAGCATGGCTACAAAGCACCAATAGTGAAGTAATCAACAGCGCAATTATTTTTTTCATTTTTCAGGACGGCAAATTTATATAAAAACAAGAACAAACATTTTACTATACGGATTTCCAGAGGTTTACCCCCAATATCGTCCCTTGTAAACCAAGCATTTACACTACAGATATAACACTTCAGTAGTATAAATACTAATTTCAACGGCCTCGAGCTATTAAATCTTGCCTGAATGGAGATTAATTCAGATAAATGTACTTCACCAGAACTTTAATTGGGGAGGAGTTAAAACTGCCCTGAACACTAATTTTGAACCTGAGATAAATCTACTTGGCTTTACAAACTATTAACAATATTCCATCTTTATTGCGTTTAATATCAAACAACTTCTGAAAAAGAACTTGGGCCAATTTATTTCCGGTTTGAACTAATTGACTCCACAGTCGCGTCTTAAACGCCAGATTAAAATGTTTTTTAATTCAACTTAAACAAACCTTATATTTCGCCCTCTGCTAATTTGCTTCACAATGCGCAATCTCAAGAAATAAAAAAATAGCTTCTTACATACCTAATAAAGTTTCAAAAAGTTTCAAAAAGTTTCAAATGGCACTTAAATTCATCATACTAATATTAACTGCAGCCGGATTTTTACCCATACTGAGTTGGGCTGATGCTTACCCCCAAAAACCAATACGATTAGTCTCCCCTATTCCGCCCGGAGGTGCCCCAGATCTTGTTGCACGCGCTATAGGGGCAAAATTATCGAGTCAACTTTCTCAGCCCTTTTTTATTGACAATAAGATTGGATCAAACGGGAATATCGCTGCAGATTTTGTGGCGCATTCTGCTCCTGATGGATATACCCTCTTGGTTGGAATGGATAGCCTCTTTGTGATTAATCCGTACCTGTATGCAAAATCTAACCTTAACGTTAATGAAGAATTGATTCCAATTGCAACACTTGCAGCTAATCAATTTGTTCTAGCTGTCAACCCATCTCTACCTGTTAAAACATTAGGTGAGTTTGTCGATTTAGCCAAGAAAAGCAATCCCGTCTTAGCTTACGCATCTGGTGGTAACGGTAGCCAACACCACCTAACGATGGAGATGCTTAAGGCTCGCGCAGGATTTTCAATGCTTCATGTTCCCTACAAAGGCGGTACCGCAGCTACTACAGCTACGATGTCCGGAGAAACAGTTGCAATGTTCTCTGGAACCTCCAATGCAAACCTAATCAAAGCCGGTAAATTCAGAGCTATAGCTACAAGTGGGTCACATAGATCCAAATCTTTGCCCAATATTCCTACCATTGCAGAGACGTATCCAGGTTTTGAGAATACGATTTGGATAGGGCTTTTTGCACCAGCAGGAACACCTGAGCCTGTCATTCAAAAGTTACGATCAGAAGTCAATAAGGCGCTCAAATCTCAGGAAATAATTCAAACTTTTGATAAGGCAGGGGGTATAGAGCCCTACATTACCTCACTCCCTGAGATGAAAGAGCTCATCAAGAAGGATCAAACAAAGTACATTAAGATCATTAACGATCTTAATTTGAGCCTGGATTAACCTTAACTTTAAATTTTATGACTAACTTAAATCTATCAATTGCTGTTGGCGATTACGATCATATTCGGGACTTAACCTCAGGTACGGTAAGAGCTGAGGGAATAGACATTACTTCGATTAATTTACCCGTTGAGGAAATGTTTTTCCGTTTTACAAAGTTTAAAGAGTGGGATGTGTCTGAGCTCTCCTTTGCTAAGTCTTTATCGATTGTGAGTCAACCTAATCCTTGGTTGGTCCTGATCCCTGTATTTCCAAGTAGAGCGTTCAGGCATTCGTCCATCTACGTAAGATCTGATAGCGGTATCTCATCACCTGATCAATTAAAGGGTAAGAAGATTGGTCTCCCAGAATGGGCTCAAACTGCTGCGATTTATTCTCGCGGGCTTTTAGCTCACAATTACAGTGTTGATCTGGCCTCCATTGAGTGGTTTCAAGCAGGAGTGAACGATCCAGGCCGCAAGGAAAAGGTTGAACTACACCTACCCAAAAATCTTCGACTAAAGCCTATGGAGCATACCTCCTTGTCTGAAATGTTGCTCAAAGGAGAAGTAGACGCTGTACTTTCAGCTAGACCACCCAATGCATATCTGCATCATCCAGAAAAAATTAAACGATTAATT
>CAITYM010000006.1 GCA_903896615.1 uncultured Burkholderiales bacterium | reverse complement strand
CTCACCAGAGGAGATCTCCTCTAAAATCTCTAAACCCTGCAACTCCAGATCGCTTTGGGGTAACAAAAGCTTGTGCTCAATACCGATTTGCTCAAGTAACTGAGCCCGCCTGGGGCTTTGTGAGGCAAGGTAAATAAAGGATAGTGGCTTTGAGTTTGTTTCCTGAATAGACTGAACCGAGTTCATCATAAAAATTTACTCTCTGTGATACGGGTGATGAACCATAATTGACCAGGCACGGTAAAGCTGTTCAATCAAGACTACGCGAACCATTGCATGAGGCAGTGTCAGGTCGGATAACCTGAGCTTTAAGTTAGCTAGGTCTTTTAAAGAGGGACTTAGCCCATCTGGGCCACCAATCAAAAAAACGACATCCCTGTAATCTACTTGAAGCCCTTGAAGTGTCGTGCTAAGTTGCTCGGTCCGTAGGTTCTTACCCCACTCATCCAAAGCAATCACAAAGGCACCCTTTGGTATTGCTTCCAATATGCGAGCGGCCTCAGCGCTCATTAATTGAGAGGTTGTTTTAGACCCTCTGGGCTCAGCCTTGATGGTCTTAAGCTCAATACTAAAATCATCTGGAAATCGTTTATAAAACTCGTCCCAACCACTTTGCGCCCAGTTAGGTATTCGCTGTCCGACAGCTATCACCGTTATTCTCATGCGGGGAGTTAGCTTTTACTAGATTTGACTGCTTTGGATGACTTAGGAGTCTTTTTAGCCACTGTTGTTGGTTTAGAAGTAGCTTTAGAAGTTACCTTAGAAGCTACCTTAGAAGCTACATGGGTAGGCGCTTTGGTAACTGCTTTTGTATTGGCCTTTGTAGCGGAATTAGCTAAAGCAGACTTAGATGAGGATTTGCTCGAAGACTTACTTGGCGCACTATGCACTTTTGGCAAATTTTTATGAGCGGTCTTCGCCTCATTTGCACTTGTTTTCTTAAGGGTTTTTGGGGCAGACTCAACGAGCTGAGACGTTTCGTTGGACCGCTTTGCAACTGCTTTAGTTCTTGTAGGTTTCGCTGATTTGGCTGATTTGGCTGATTTAGTATTCTTTGCATCGGTACTTGTTTTACCCGGCTTAGCTACCTTTTCCTTTACCAACTCAGACATCTTGTCCTCACCGTGCTTAATACGCACAGGCTTCTCACCCCAAATCTCCTCAAGGTGATAATATTGTCGAATAGCCGGTTGCATGATGTGAGCGACTACGGCACCACAATCCACAATAATCCACTCCCCGTTCTCCTCACCCTCAACGCGGGGTTTGTTAAAACCAGCCTCCCTCACAACATCCCTCACACTAGAGGCGAGCGCCTTAGTTTGGCGGTTTGAGGTACCTGAAGCGATGATCACTCGTTCAAATAAGGGGGATAGATTCTCGGTATTGAAAACCTTTATATCTTGAGCCTTTACGTCCTCAAGGCCATCAATCACTAATTTTTGAAGCTGTGCCACGCTTTTCTTTGAGTTAATGTCGGTCATTAATTTTGCTTATTTATGGGGTGTATAGAAAATGAGAACGGATGTAAGCCAGAACAAGGGGATTGAGCCACTGCGAAACCTCCCCGCCTTGTTGTTGGATAGTGCTGCGAATTTGAGTAGCACTCACGGGCATACAAGGCATATGCAGTGAGACTGCAATACGGGGGTCCGTGTGCCCTTTTATTTTTTGAATGCCCTGCGCTAAGGCTTGATTGTGCCATTTATAGCTCTCTAACTCAACCTTTGGATGCTCTAGTGTGGTATCTGGCTGAATCTGACTAGACCGGGCAGCAACCGCCAGAGTGACAATTTGCAAAATATCAGTCCACCTGTGCCAGGTATCAAAGGCTTCTGCTTGGTCGGCTCCGATGATCAAATAAAAATCAGATCCTGGGAGTTGGGTGCTCAAACTAAGCACGGTATCAATGGTGTAACTTACCCCGCCCCTGTCAAGTTCGCATGGATCAACACGTGCGTTGGGCAAATCTTGGAAAGCCAATTGCGTCATCTTGAGCCTGTGATGCTCTGGGCTCATGCAACGAGATTTATGAAGTCCCTGCCCCGTTGGCACAATAATGAGTGAATCTAATTGCAAATCAATAATGGCCGATTGAGCCAACTTAAAGTGACCCAAGTGGGGCGGATCAAAGGCCCCCCCAAAGACACCAATACGAGGACGTGATTGAGGGTAGGGTCTGAGGGTGGTTTTGGGGATCGCCTCAGGAGCTTGCTTTGGATTCACTTAATAGATGCCCTCATTTTCACGCAATCCATTCTTTATGAATTAAAAAATCTTTATAAAGTCGCTCCTCCTCTGAGCCGGGAGAAGGTTTAAGCTGATAGGACCAACTGACCAAGGGGGGCATTGAGAGCAAGATTGACTCTGTTCGACCACCAGACTGAAGTCCAAAGTGGGTGCCCCGATCCCAAACTAAATTAAATTCAACGTATCGACCCCGACGATAGAGTTGGTGAGCGCGCTGTTGTTCACCGTAGGGCAATTCCTTTCGTCTCTCAACAATAGGCATATACGCGCCAAGAAAATGGTCACCCACACTTTGCATCATCTCAAAACTCTTGTCCGCACCGAGTTCATTAAAGTCATCAAAGAAAATACCGCCTACTCCTCTAGGCTCAGCTCTATGCTTAAGATAAAAATACTCATCGCACCATTTTTTAAATTTAGGATATAAATCAACGCCAAATGGTGCAAGTGATTGTCGACAGTTTTCATGAAAATGCACAGCATCTTCTTCAAAACCGTAATAGGGGGTCAGGTCCATACCCCCACCAAACCAGGCGACTGGAGCAGCATTGGCAGGCTTTGCAATGAGCATCCTCACATTCATATGCACCGTTGGCACATAGGGGTTGCGTGGATGGAAAACCAAGGAAACTCCCATAGCCTCAAACGGTGCCCCCTTAAGCTCGCCTCTGTGCTGCGTGGCTGAGGGGGGAAGGTTGGGGCCACTGACATGGGAAAAACCACAACCGGCACGCTCAAAGACAGGGCCATTTTCAAGAATTTGCGTAACCCCGTAGCCCTGCAGCGTTTCTGAGGGGTCTTTGCGCCATTCATCCCGTGTGAGTAAGCCGCCATCGAGCTTTTGCACACTCAACATGATGCGCTCTTGTAGGCCCTTTAAATAAGTCACAACGGTGGTAGAGGTTACTTGCATCACAGTGCTCTTTCAATTCTTCGTTTTACGACTATATCCGGGACAATCTCTCAAGAAAAATTTTTGCCCTGTTCAAACCCTTGCGCCTTGCAAAGCCCTAAACCCAATATCTCTCCTATATTGAGCGCCTTCAAAATGGATCTCATCTATGGCAACATAAGCCAGTTGCTGAGCCATTTTTAGAGTCCCACCTAATGCAGTTACGCAAAGCACCCGACCACCGGTGGTTTTAAAATCAAGGCCTTCCTTGCTCGTTCCCGCATGAAAAACCATCACATCTTCGCGGTCTGGTGGTAAGCCATTAATTACATCTCCTTTACGGGGACTTTGTGGGTAACCAGCTGCTGCCATCACCACGCCAAGCGCTGGACGTCGATCCCAGTCGAGCTCCAGTACATCCAAACGAGGCCAAACTGAGGCCACTTCTGTTGTGCCTGAGGAAGTCTTTGCATTGAGCTGACTTTGCGTTGCGCTCATCAAAACTTCAACTAAGTCTGTTTTAAGTCGCATCATGATGGGCTGAGTCTCTGGGTCGCCTAAGCGGCAATTGAACTCCAAACACTTAATCTCACCAGTTTTCGTAATCATCAGACCTGCATATAAGAATCCACTGTAAGGAATGCCGTCCTTTGCCATGCCCTTCAAGGTCGGGACAATGATTTCACGCATCGTTTTGGCGTGAATTTGAGGAGTAACTACGGGCGCAGGAGAATAGGCTCCCATCCCGCCGGTGTTAGGTCCTTGATCGTTGTCCTTCAAACGCTTGTGATCCTGACAGGTAGCTAGGGCAACATTATTTATACCGTCACTTACAACTATAAAACTGGCTTCCTCACCCTCTAAGAATTCTTCAATAACAACTCTTGCTTGCCCGTTGTGTTGAACTCCGGTACCCTCCCCGCTCAACATGTAATCTATTGCGTCGTGCGCCTCCTTCAGATTCATCGCAACGACAACTCCCTTTCCAGCAGCTAGCCCATCTGCTTTCACGACGATGGGTGCGCCCTGATTTTTCACGTATTCATGTGCTGCACGAACATCGGTAAAACTCTCATACCGTGCTGTAGGAATTGAATGGCGCACCATAAAAGCTTTGGAAAACGCCTTGGAACTCTCTAACTGCGCTGCTTCGCGGGTTGGACCAAAGATGCGCAAATGATGCGCACGAAACTCGTCGACAACACCCTCAGCCAAGGGAGCCTCTGGCCCAACAACTGTGAGTGCAATTTGCTCTTTTTGGGCCCACTCTCTGAGTTGCACGATATCTGTAATAGGTAAATTAATGAGATTTTTGTCTCTTGCAGTTCCCCCGTTACCTGGGGCAACAAAAACGGATTGAACACGCTTTGATTGAGAAAGTTTCCAGGCCAAGGCGTGCTCTCTACCGCCGGAGCCAATCACTAAAATTTTCATATTGAAATAACTTTCTTTCGCCGATTAACAATCATTACAAAACCAGAGCGGCGTTGTGATACACCTCTTGAACGTCGTCGAGATCTTCTAGTGCATCTAATATTTTTTGCATTTTTAGAGCTTCATCGCCCGTTAATTCAATCACACTCTCGGCCCTCATAGTAACTTCTGCGAGTTCGGGGGTAAGGCCTGCGGATTGGAGGCTATTTTTTACACTCTCAAAGTCCTGCGCAGAAGTGATCACCTCTGTAGCGCCGTCATCTTCAGTCAAAATATCTTCTGCACCCGCTTCAAGCGCAGCCTCCATTAATTTATCCTCAGGGGTGCCTGGTGCAAAAATCATCTGTCCACAATGTTTAAATTGAAAGGCAACCGACCCCTCAGTTCCCAAGTTACCCCCGCCTTTACTCAAAACATGACGAACCTCAGCTACGGTCCTGACTTTGTTATCCGTCATGGTGTCAATAATGATGGCTACTCCGCCAATTCCGTAACCCTCATAACGAATCTCCTCGTACTGAACGCCCTCGAGTTGACCTGTTGCTTTATCTATATTTCGCTTAATAGTGTCTGCAGGTAGATTGACTGCTTTAGCCTTCTCAATTGCTAAACGCAGCCTTGGGTTAGCAGATAGGTCAGCCCCACCGGAGCGCGCAGCAACCATAATCTCACGAATGACCCTCGTCCAAACTTTCCCACGTTTATCGTCTTGTCGCCCCTTGCGGTGCTGAATATTTGCCCATTTACTATGACCTGCCACGGTTTAGTTCCTTATATATTATTTAACCTCTGTGAGGCTGATTTTAAGCCACGATACACAAGCCTCCCCACAGAGCAGTTGATATCGCAAAATAATCCTATTTTCAAGAAATAAGCCCCAATCATGGGGCTTATTAAGTTTATAGAGTCTAGGTGTAAGTTAGCTAGTCTGCGCTTCCTCTGGCTCAGCAGGCTCAGACTTAGATGCCTTGGTGTCTTTCTTGGGTAAGGGCTGAATATCAAGCGTAACCTCATCCTTTGAATCAAGGTCCACTTTCAAACGCCCCCCGTCCATTAACCGCCCAAAGAGCAACTCATCAGCTAGAGCTCTGCGAATGGTTTCTTGGATAAGACGCTGCATAGGTCTCGCGCCCATTGCAGGATCAAAGCCTTTCTTGGCAAGGTATTGACGTAACTTATCAGTGAAGGTGACGTCGACTTTCTTGTCCGCAAGTTGAGTCTCAAGTTGCAACAAGAATTTATCAACCACACGCAAGATAATCTTCTCATCTAACGCCTTAAAGCTCACAATCGCATCTAAACGATTTCTAAACTCTGGGGTGAAAAAGCGCTTAATATCAACCATCTCATCGCCAGACTCCCTTGAGTTGGTGAATCCAATTGTTGATTTATTGAGTGCCTCTGCCCCAGCGTTAGTTGTCATAATTAAGATGACATTTCTAAAGTCTGCTTTACGGCCATTGTTATCCGTAAGTGTTCCGTGGTCCATCACCTGCAACAACACGTTAAAGATGTCTGGATGAGCTTTTTCGATCTCATCAAGCAACAATACAGCGTGGGGCTTCTTGGTGATAGCCTCGGTTAAGAGGCCGCCCTGATCAAAACCAACATAGCCTGGAGGCGCGCCAATTAAACGGCTCACTGCATGGCGCTCCATGTACTCAGACATATCAAAGCGTATAAGCTCAATGCCCATGATGTAAGCCAACTGCTTAGCAGCCTCTGTCTTACCAACGCCTGTTGGACCACTGAACAAAAATGCACCAATTGGCTTGTCTTCTTTCCCAAGCCCGGAACGAGCCATTTTGACCGCAGATGACAATGCCTCGAGTGCCTTGTCTTGGCCAAAGACAACGTTCTTTAAATCACGCTCGAGGGTTTGAAGTTTGCCCCTATCGTCGTGTGAAACACTTGCTGGTGGAATACGGGCAATTTTCGCAACGATGTCCTCAATCTCAGACTTGTTAATGGTTTTCTTGCGCTTGCTGGCGGGCAAAATCCGCTGCGCAGCTCCCGCTTCATCGATAACGTCAATTGCCTTATCAGGCAAGTGTCGGTCGTTGATGTATTTGGCACTGAGCTCCGCTGCAGCTTGCAAAGCAGTTAACGCATATTTAACGTTGTGATGCTCCTCAAATCTTGACTTTAAGCCCTTTAAGATGTCAACCGTTTGCTCAACCGAGGGTTCAACTACGTCCACCTTTTGGAAGCGCCTTGATAAAGCCGCATCCTTCTCAAATATTCCTCTGTATTCGGTGAAAGTGGTTGCACCAATACACTTTAACTGACCCGAACTCAGGGCAGGCTTTAACAGATTGGACGCATCCAGAGTACCACCAGAGGCAGCACCGGCACCAATTAAGGTATGAATTTCATCAATGAATAAAATTGCATTAGGCTTGTCTTTAAGAGTTTTTAACACACCCTTTAAACGCTGCTCGAAATCACCTCTGTACTTTGTACCGGCCAAAAGTGCACCCATATCCAAAGAATAGACATTGGCTTCCATCAAAATATCAGGTACATCTTTTTGCGTGATGCGCCACGCCAGTCCTTCTGCGATCGCGGTCTTTCCGACCCCGGCTTCTCCGACGAGTAAAGGATTGTTCTTTCTTCTACGGCATAGAATTTGTATGACCCGCTCTACTTCAAATTCACGTCCAATTAGGGGATCTATTTTTCCGTCCTTGGCCATTTGATTTAAATTTTGCGTGAACTGCTCTAAAGGAGATGATTTACCCTCTCCCTTCTCTACAGTCTCCTCACCCTCAGTGCTTGTGCTCTCGCTCGCTTTCGTAGGCTCTGGTGGATCTGTCTTTTTGATACCGTGCGCAATAAAATTGACCACATCCAAACGAGTCACGCCTTGTTGGTGTAAGTAGTAAACCGCATGTGAATCTTTTTCGCCAAAGATTGCCACTAAAACGTTAGCTCCTGTGACCTCCTTTTTACCGTTTCCAGTGGACTGAACGTGCATGATGGCACGTTGAATCACTCGTTGGAAACCAAGCGTGGGCTGGGTATCGACCTCATCCGTACCAGCAACCTGAGGGGTGTTGTCTTTTATGAAATTTGAGAGTGATTTGCGCAAATCATCAATGTTTGCAGCGCAGGCTCTAAGCACCTCTGCAGCACTTGGGTTATCAAGCAAGGCGAGCAAAAGGTGCTCAACTGTGATGAACTCATGTCGCTGCTGGCGAGCTTCGACAAAGGCCATATGCAAGCTCACTTCTAGTTCTTGGGCAATCATGAATTTTTCCTCTTCTCTTATCTTCTCTTACTTAGACAATGTTACTTTAATACGAAATCGCTTGCATTTCTACGGTTTGTTCAAGATCTTAGTTAAATTTAACAATAAATCTCATCTAAATTCAAAATTTACTCCACCGGCTCACTCACACACTGCAAGGGATGACCATTTTTCAATGCAGATTCAGTGACCTGATCAACCTTTGTGGCCGCAATATCTTTGGAGTAAACCCCGCAGACTCCTTTACCGTCAAGGTGTATTTTCAACATAATTTGAGTCGCGGTTTCTCTGTCTTTGTTAAAAAACTCCTGCAAAACAAGCACAACAAACTCCATGGGCGTGTAATCATCATTTAACAAAACCACCTGATACATCTGCGGGGGCTCGGTTCTAAGCGTTCTACGCTCAAGTAAAACTGTACCCCCGTCATCTGAATTCGGTTTTTGAGCAGGTTGGTGACTTGGCGATTTAGCAGGTCCCGGAACCTTGGGAGTTGTTGCCATGGATGGTGAATACTTTGGAATGTGAATCAAACTTAATGCTTTTTGAAATAGGGTGGGCTGAAATTGGCTGTGCATGGTGCCATTTTACCGCGTGACTCTTGAATCACCAGAATTGGGGATTAGAGCGAAACCCTCTATATCCCATGAATTGTTGATGCGCTTACTGTCGATTGAGTGGGATTGAGTGAGATTGAGTGATTTATGGCTTTTTCTGTTTGACTTTACTTAGGATAATTTAACTTAGCTTGTATATTGCGACACATTCCTTTTTTTAAAGTATTAAATGAGAACTTGTTAGAAACATTTAATTGATCATAAAAACCAGAGTCCATATTAATACTTAATAACTAATAAAAATAATGCAGCACTCATCCTTAAAGTTGGCCCGATCTGCTGTGAGCGGACTCAGAGGAACGGTTTTAAACCGATGATTAATTTTTAATTGAAAAATCTAACCAATTTAACTAGCTTGCAGCTAACTAGTTGGTGCGTGTATGATTAAGGCGTTGAGACTCTAAAGTGAAAGTTTTCAATTGTTCGTAGATTCCATAATCGATCAATCAACTAATGCGTTGATACCCAACCCCTATGCTGCGAATTGGGCGATACGGCCTCCTTCGCCTGTTTCTTTGCAGCCCACTGAGGGGGCTAAAACTGCCAATACAGGCGCTTCGGACGGATCCGGCGTCTATATTGACGCAACACAAAGACTTGCCCAAGCCACATTACTTGCCCTCAGGCACGAGAGTACTCAAGGGGTAACTTCCAATTCAGCAGTGACAGCTGGATCGACACTTGGAACTGCTCAGCGCGAAGTGCTCACGAAAACTGGCGTTCAAAACAACATAGGCACTTACACGCATCTACCCAAAGCCAATTCCGGCGTAAACAGCACCTTGAGCCTAAGTGATCTCAACTCTCTCCCTCAGTTTCAGACCTTCATGAGCCACATGTTTGCAACGCTCAACACCATTGAGGCGATCCCGAGTGCATCAAAGACAATCAACAGTCTAAACAAAAATAGCATCACTGGCCTTACGAGTGCAAACAACAACTACTACCATAAAGGCTACGATCAAGATTCCTTCGACCTTCTTAATTCCAAATTAAAGTACCTAGCCCAACAAACACAAAAGGCCTTGTCCCTGCCAAGCCCGTCTTTAACCACCCCCACAGCCATCACACCTGGGCAAAAAAATCCTGTCTTCTCCAAAGACACACCAAGCGCACCTGCACCCAATACTGACAATCAGGTAACCAATCCCCACATCCAAAAACTAAACGAGAGCTACTCAAGTCTGGCAGCCAGCTTTCAGGGCAATGTGGGGGTCTCTTCGCTTGCATCCTTTGTGCAAAATCTTCTGCACCAAGCACACGGATTTAGTGGCAGCGGTAACGTTGTTAACACAAGTGCCTAGGTCAGCACTATTGAGGTTCTCATCTCTCATCTATCCTTATTGCTTGCCAAATACGAACCGTTTTCGGCCTCTTGGACCTCAACTTCGTCGACCTTGATACCTTAACTTAGCAAGAAATGGGTGGCGTAATGATCAAGACCCCTTTAAGATGGGGTCCATTCAAACGTTAATTTGATCAGCCTGATTTACCTTATAAATGAGTACCTCTCTCCCCTCAGATCCCCCTTCCCCTGAGCCACTATTAAGGCAATACAAGACCGTAAAGAAGTCTATCGAATACTTGCGAGCGCATTTTCGTGAACAACCCTCCCTTTCTGAACTGGCTAAAGCAGTTCACATGAGCGAGTTCCACCTGCAGCGGGTTTTCACAGAATGGGCAGGTATTTCACCCAAGAAGTTCTTGCAATTTCTCACTAAAGAATACGCTCTGAGTGCACTGCACTCCAGAACAACCATTGAACAAAGCGCGCTAGACTTGGGGCTATCTAGCCCCAGTAGACTTCACGACTTAATAGTCACTTGTGTTGCCATGACGCCTGGCGAAGTTAAGGCAGGCGGTCAAGGAGTTCAGATTAAATTTGGGACTAGCCCTACACCCTTTGGCCAAGCGTTGATTGCATGGACAAATAAAGGGATATGTCACCTGATGTTTAGTGACTCAAGGAGCAACGCGCTCGCAGAGCTCAAATTTAACTGGCCTCGGGCAGAGTTTGAAGAAAACACTCCTGATGCTGAGTCCCTCCTGAACCGCATATTCTTTAGCGGCGAGGATCAAGCACACAAGCCTTTAAAACTGTTACTCAAAGGAACACCGTTTCAAATGAAAGTCTGGGAAGCTTTGTTAAAGATAATGCCCAGTGAATTGACAACTTACAGCGCTGTCGCAGATTTAGTCAATGCCCCGAATGCACAAAGAGCTGTTGGCACGGCAATTGGTAAAAATTCGATTGCCTATTTGATCCCCTGTCACCGGGTTATCAGGGCGTCAGGGGAGATCAGCAACTACAGGTGGGGAATTGAGAGAAAAATGGCCATGATTGGTCATGAAGCATCACGAGTTGAATGGGTGCGCTCCCCCACCCCTCGCCTTAGCTGATTATTTTTTCCTATAAATTATCAATCATGACTTGGCCAAACGCAGAACAACTCACCTGAACTGCACCGTGCATTCGTTTGGCAAAATCATGAGTCACTTTTTTACTCAAAATTGATTTCTCCATTGATTGAATGATCAAATCAGCCGCCTGTGACCATCCCATGTGTCTTAGCATCATCTCAGCACTCAAGATCTCTGAGCCAGGATTTGCATAGTCCTTACCGGCGTATTTAGGAGCTGTGCCGTGGGTCGCCTCAAAACAAGCAACCGAGTCTGACATGTTAGCGCCTGGTGCAATGCTTGTGCCGCCCACTTGGGCTGCGAGAGCGTCTGAGATAAAGTCACCATTCAAATTAAGTGTAGCGATCACACTAAATTCAATAGGTCGAATCAAAATTTGTTGCAAGAAGGTATCCATTACTGTATCTTGAACAATAATTTCTTTGCCAGTCTTGGGGTTCTTAAATTTGCAAAGTGGTCCCCCGTCTATGACCTGCGCCCCAAATTCTTTGATAGCTACTTCGTAAGCCCAGTCCCTAAAGGATCCTTCAGTGAATTTCATAATGTTTCCCTTGTGCACAAGGGTTAAGCTGGGCTTATTGTGATCAATCGTGTATTGCAGCGCTTTTCTAACAAAACGCTGTGTCCCCTCCTTGGAGACAGGCTTGATGCCAATACCAGATGTCTGGGGGAAACGAATCTTTTTGACACCCATTTCTTTAGTTAAGAAAGCAATTAATTTTTTTGCTTGATCTGAACCTGCCTCAAATTCAATCCCTGCATAAAGATCCTCTGAGTTTTCTCTAAAAATAACCATATTTGTTTTTTCAGGTTCCCGCACAGGTGAGGGAACGCCGCTGAAGTAGCGAACTGGGCGTAGGCACACATACAAATCAAGTTCTTGTCTGAGCGCCACATTGAGTGAGCGGATATCCCCGCTCACTGGAATAGTTAAGGGTCCCTTGATAGAGACGACGTAATCCCTTAGGGCATGAATGGTTTCCTGGGGCAAGAGCTCGCCTGGGCCGTACAACTGAGTGGCCTTGTCACCGGCATAGACTTCCATCCACTGAATTTGTTTCTTGCCCGCATAAGCTTTTAAAACCGCAGCATCCACTACCTTTTTCATGACAGGTGTAATGTCCACACCGGTTCCGTCCCCTTCAATAAAAGGAATAATTGGATGATCTGGAACACTCAAAGTATGATCAGGATTAACAGTAATCTTCTCGCCTACCGCAGGCACTTTAATGTGCTTGTACATCAAGATTCTCCAAATAAAAGAAGGGGATAAAACGGTCAAATAGAGAACTAAAATCTATAGCATCTATACACTAAACGGATAATAGCATTCCCGAGCCCCATTTCTGAGGGAGTCTATGCTCTAAGGTTCACGATAATGAACTGATTGCACGCTACCAAGCCCTTACTAGCCAACCATCTAATTCAAGATTGAAACATGAAAGCAGAGATAACAACCTACTCAACTCTACCCCACCCAGTTCAAAAAAGCCTTGGACGGATTTGTTCTATAGATTTGATAGATCGGGTAGGTTGGATTTTGATTTCACTCAAATCTACCGCGATTAGCTTGAGTCTATTCCTCTTTTTAACGCCTAGCTGGTCCCAAGTTCCTGCGCCGGGCGAGCCTCAAAAGGGGTTGCCCAGAGTCACGCTGCAAGCCGGCATGTACCAAATAGACGCACAGGTTGCCAGCACGGAATACGAACGCGAAGTAGGACTCATGTTTCGCCCTCAAATGCCGCAGCACGAGGGTATGTTATTTGTCTTTGAACAATCCTCACCGCAGTGCTTTTGGATGAAAAACACCATTTTGCCCCTGTCAGCAGCATTTATAGAGTCAGACGGAACCATTGTGAATATTGAGGATATGAAGCCTCAAACTACAGACTCGCACTGTTCGCGCAAACCCGTGCGCTTTGTACTGGAAATGAACCAAGGCTGGTTTACAAAAAAGGGACTCAAAGCAGGAGCAAAACTGCTAGGCACTCCTTTTGCTGCGAAATAGTTTTGTACACTCGCCGAGCAAAGCAAGTTACAAAGCAAGTTACAAAGTATGTGACAAAAACAAAAATGCCGACAACTGAATTTCAGACGTCGGCATTTAATACAGCGCAGATAGGGTACTCTTAAGAACCCTAATCTACGCTTAACAAAACCAAAGCTTATGTAATCTTATGCAAAATTAGCTTCAGCAAAACTCCAATTTACCAAGTGCTCTAAGAATGCCTCTACAAACTTAGGACGAAGATTTCTGTAATCGATGTAGTAAGCATGCTCCCAAACATCAACTGTTAAAAGTGCTTTATCAGCTGTGGTCAAAGGTGTACCAGCAGCACCCATGTTGACGATGTCAACAGAACCATCTGCTTTTTTGACAAGCCAAGTCCACCCGGAACCAAAGTTTCCAACAGCAGACTTCACAAACGCTTCCTTAAATGCTGCATAAGATCCAAACTTGGCATTGATAGCCTGAGCCAAGGCACCCTTAGGCTCACCCCCGCCGCTTGGCTTCATGCAGTTCCAAAAGAAGGTGTGATTCCAAATTTGGGCTGAATTGTTATAAATTCCACCGCTAGATTTTTTGATGATCTCTTCCAGGGACATGGCTTCAAACTCAGTGCCCTTTTGTAGATTATTCAAGTTAACTACATATGCATTGTGGTGCTTACCGTGGTGAAACTCAAGGGTCTCTTTTGAATAATGAGGGGCCAAAGCATCGATTGCGTATGGCAAGGGTGGTAGGGTATGTTCCATGAGATGAGGCCTTTTAGAAAAACGTATTAGAGAAACTAAACCATTAGATTTTAAAAACCAATAACCCAACAACCTAGGTTGTTGGAATTGACTTCTGGGAAGGAGATTTTAGTACGATGTAAAAATTCCCGCTCATTTTAACGAATTTAGGCGTACTTGGGCGACACTTAGGTCCAACTCCCCATCGCTGAGCACCGCCTTTACTTGGTCGCCTGGATGAGCTTGCGCGGCAAGTGTGATGGGAACATCCCCTTTGTTGCTCAGCCAAGCGTATCCCCGCTGCAAAACCAATGATGGATCCAAGAGCTCCAGGCGAATACTAGATCTTTGCAATCTATCTCTTTGGTTTAGTACTCTGTCATTTAGACCTCTGTCCAATTTCATGCCTAACAACTGCGTTTTATTATTCGAATGTGCTAATGGCAAACGAACACAACCCTTCATTCTGTTAAATGAGTGGGTTAACTTGGCTCGCTCTTGGTGAAGTCGGGATGAAGGTCTACCCAAGCGGTCTTGCAAGTAATCAATTCGTTGCTGCGCTCGGTCAATGAGGGTATGAGCTTCGCGCGTTAAGGATTCAAAGAGATTTTCAACCCCCTCTAACAACATATCTCTTGGAACAGCACACATTTCAGCGGCAGCGGTAGGCGTGGGCGCTCTTAAATCTGCACAGAAATCTGCAATTGTGAAATCCGTCTCATGCCCAACGCCGCAGATGACTGGCACCGGACTTTGAACAATGGTTCTGGCTAATTCTTCGGAGTTGAAGCCCCATAAATCCTCAATAGAGCCCCCACCTCGGACGAGCAAGATCACATCAATTGCCTCTACTAAATACAACTGCTTTAATGCTTGAACCAATGAAGACGGTGCGTCAATTCCTTGCACAATTGCAGGACTAACAACAACTTCAATGTGAGGCACCCTCCGCTTTAATGCAGTACAAACATCATGCAAGGCCGCCGCGTTGACCGAAGTTACTACTCCGATTTTCCGCGGCATTGTCATAATGCGCCTTTTGCGCGAGTGCTCAAACAAACCTTCTTCCTCAAGTTTTGCTTTCAACTTTAAAAACTGCTCAAAGAGTGAGCCCAACCCAGCGCGGCGCATGGATTCAACCACTAATTGCAACTCGCCTCTTGCCTCGTAAACACCCAACTTACCAAATACTTCAACGGATTCACCGTCCTTAGGTGCAAATTCAAGTAGCGATGCTGCACGTTTGAACATCGCACAACGAAGTTGGCCCTCGGTGTCCTTGATAGAAAAATAACAGTGCCCGCTAGAGGCCCTCGTAAATCCAGTGATCTCGCCCTTTACAGCAACGGGATTAAATCTAGATTGCAAAGCATCAGACACGGCTTTGCAAAGTGCGCCAACACTCCAAATACGCTTAGCGGACTCCTTCAGCTCATCCATAAGACTTCACACCCATCAAGAAGATTTAATAACAGTTAATAATCAATACGCTGCCCAAGCAACCCCGTATTTGAACCCAAAGTTGAACGTAAAGTTAAAAACATATTTGAGTATCTTCATTCGCAAGGCTTAAAACCCTCTCAAAACCAAGCCTCCATCTCGTAAGCATATGATTTATATGGGATTTTTAATGATCAATTTCTAACCTTTTTAATTCAAGACCGATATCATGCGGGTTCCAAGAGTTTCAAATAGAGTTACTCACAAAGTTATCCACATTTATTGTGGCTATGGCTTGAATTTCTAAGACTGCCATCACTTTGTAAACAAGTGCACATGGATTTAAGGAAAAGTGGGAAATTAAATCTCTTGTATTAACCCAGTAATTAGAGAGGTATTTCACAAATCCTTACTTTTGAGGTCAAAAATCTGTACCCAGCCCTGATAATCGAGGTCAAGTCAAATCCATTCCAAGGGAGAAGGTATTGTTTGAGATCTTAGAAGCTGCTGGTTGGCCCATATGGCCACTATTAATCTGTTCGGTCATAGCTACGGCTTTGATTATTGAGCGTTTTTATCGACTCAGAACCCCATTAATCGCCCCCAAGGGCCTACTTGACGCCGTTTTGGCAAAAATTGATCAGGGCCATGCGTCCTCCATTGATATACATGCACTTCAGTCTGGATCACCACTGGGAGCCATTTTGGCGGCAACTTTAAAAGCATTTAACCAGCAACCCCAAGCTAAGGAGCAAGAG
Organism: uncultured Burkholderiales bacterium; assembly: GCA_903896615.1. Lineage (GTDB taxonomy): Bacteria > Pseudomonadota > Gammaproteobacteria > Burkholderiales > Burkholderiaceae_C > Limnohabitans. Next base: position 3,081 of record CAITYM010000006.1, on the reverse strand, counting down.
ATAAGAGAGGAAATTGAGCTTGAGGGGAAATTGATTGCCCACGAACTTGAACGCTTCCAATCAGCAATTGCAACCATTGCTTCAGCAGCCCCCCTTCTCGGTTTATTTGGAACTGTGGTCGGTATGATTGATATATTTGGATCCCAGTCTGGGGTCAGCAACAATCCCGCCCAACTCGCTCACGGCATTTCAACTGCACTTTACAACACTGCGTTTGGATTAATCATTGCAATACCGTCTCTTATTTGTTGGCGCTACTTTAGAACCCAGATCGACACATTTGTCTTATCTTTTGAAGGTTCGAGTGAGAAGCTTTTGAAACACTTGATTAGAAACAGGGCTTAAACACAGAGTGATAATGGCCCTCAATTTTCAAGTACCACAACATTTTCCATATAGCCCCTTCTTTCTTTTCATATGCGTTTTACAAGAAATAAAGTAGCTGAACCTGAGATCAATTTAATTCCCTTTATTGATGTACTCTTGGTCGTGTTGATTTTTTTAATGCTCTCGACCACGTACTCCAAGATTACGGAGTTGGAGCTCAAACTCCCGAGCGCAAACTCTGCCCCACTCAGAGAAAAAATAAATGCATTGAACATATCCATCACTGCAGATGGAAAGTACTTTGTACAAGGCGTTCCTGTGGCGACCGTGGACAATGAGTCATTGGTGAGAAGGCTAAGAGAGGCAAGTCAAGGAATTGATAACCCAGTGGTCGTCATCAGTGCAGATGCTCACGCTACCCACCAAACGGTGATTCAGGCCCTACAAGCCGCCCAACAAAGTGGCCTGCAACAAATCACCTTCGCGACTCAAATAGACACTTCATCCAAGTCAAATGGAGCTAGTGAGAAATGACAGCGCACCACGAACGCCTCGCTAGCGTGCGTATTACTTTAATTAACCTTATAAAAACCGAGTGGCAGCGACTCGGTTGGTTCGCAGTTATTTTATGGCCACTTTCGCTCCTAACGCATCTCTATATACGGATAAATACGTACCTTTATAAACACGCAATCAGATCGACCTATTGCGCTAATAAGCCTGTGATTGTTGTTGGCAATGTGGTGGTAGGAGGCGCTGGCAAGACACCTGTGGTCATTGAGCTCATTAAATACCTAAGCGCCTCTGGCAGACGAGTCGGCGTAGTCTCCAAAGGATACGGCCGAATAAAGGCGTCTGATTCCTACACCCAACACCACATATTAGAGGTCCTAGAGGCCTCTCCCGCATCTAGCGTAGGAGATGAACCTAAACTCATTCACCACAAAACGCATGTGCCTGTATTTGTTGGGGACGGGAGGGCTTTAACCACGAAAGCACTCATCGAAAAATATCCCAATATAGATATCATCATCAGCGATGATGGACTGCAGCACAACGCCTTGGGAAGAGATATAAACATTGTGGTATTCGACAACTCAGGGATAGGAAACGGCTTACTCTTGCCCGCAGGGCCTCTAAGGGAGCCGTGGCCTCGTTTTTTTAAAAATGCAAAATCAGAATTGGTATTAAGTACAAATGAGGGCAACGCTCCTGAAGGGTTTAGCGTTTTGCGCTCATTAGCGGACTTTGCAATCAACAAGCTCGGACAAAAGCTTGATCTAAGAGATCCTATTGCCTCAAGAATTCACGCAATTGCAGGAATTGCAAGACCAGAGGTCTTCTTTAAAATGCTAATTGATAAGGGACTGAAATTATCACAGACCACCCTTTTAGAGGACCATGCCGCATTTGTTGAAGACCAATCCATACTCAGGAAAGGGCAAAATAGTACTGATGGGTCAAACACAATTTTCTTATGTACAGAAAAAGATGCCATCAAAATTTGGGAATTTAATCCTACTGTCTGGGCCGTTCCACTCATTTGTGAGTTAGATTCAAAATTTACTGATGAACTTGAGGAGGCTTTAGTTCAACTTGCCCCCTGAACGACTTAGAATGGAAATAACTTGTTACCCCCCACAATATTGATACTTCAATTAAACATTTAAGCTAATTATGGACAGTAAACTTTTAGAGCTTTTGGTTTGCCCGGTCACTAAGGGCCCACTGATCTTCTCAACAAACAAAGATGAGCTCATCTCACGTAGCGCAAGATTAGCCTATCCGATTCGCACAGGAATACCGATTCTGATTGAGGCTGAGGCAAGAACGCTAAAAGATGAAGAAATCGAGAGATAGTTTTAAAGACGAATCTTAAATCAAGCTACTCGTACAACAAACTTGAGCGATCCCACGAGAGACAACTCCATGCAGCGATTCCCATTTACTGTGATCATCCCAGCTCGCTTGGCTTCATCTCGCTTGCCCAACAAACCTCTAGCTGATATTCACGGCCTACCCATGATCGTAAGAGTTGCGATGCGTGCGCAACTCTCAAATGCAAAGGAAGTTGTAGTAGCTTGCGATGACGAAAAAGTTTTAAAAACCTGTCAAGACCACGGAATTAAAGCTATCTTGACTCGCACAGACCATTTATCTGGGAGCGACAGACTCGCAGAGGCGAGCCTAACCCTGGGCCTTAGTGATGCAGATATTGTTGTCAACGTCCAAGGAGATGAGCCGCTAATTGATCATGAAATGATCACAAAGGTTGCACGGCTTCTTCAAGACGATACAAATCTTCAGATGTCAACCGTAGCTCATGCAATCAATCACGTTGATGAGTTTGTAAATCCAAATGTAGTTAAAGTCGTATTGGATCAAAAGGGGCACGCACACTACTTTAGTCGTGCGCCTATTCCCTGGTGGAGAGACGGCTTTAAGGAGGGTATCAAAGCACTTCCCTCGCCTGCGCCACTCAGACACGTTGGTCTTTATGCATATAGAGTAGGATTCTTACGCAAATTTCCCACACTCCCCCCCACTTCAACTGAGACCCTGGAGTCACTTGAACAACTAAGAGCGCTTTCACACGGTTATGCGATTGGCGTTTATGTCTCCCCGAGTGAGAGTGGTCCAGGAGTTGACACCACTGAGGATTTAGAGCGGGTCAGGAAGATAATTCAATTAAACCAATAGTATCCAATTAGCTCCGCCATTCTTCACAGAATCACAGGGCAATCCCCATGTATG
>CAITYM010000005.1 GCA_903896615.1 uncultured Burkholderiales bacterium | reverse complement strand
TAAAGCAGTGCATTCTCTTCTTTGTTATGAATACGATTATGAACAGGATTAAGAGTAGATCGGGTAGAAAAATCATTTTCTTGGACGAAGCATGGCAAATCTTAAAAGACGAGACAGCAACAAATGCTGTGGAGGGATTTTTTAGAAAAATCCGTAAAGACAATGGTTCCATATGGGTCGTGACTCAGTCTTTAGAGGACTTGGTGGGTAACTCGTGTGGGGAGGTGATTATGAGTCAATCCCAGTGGAAGCTCATCATGAAGCAAAAACCCGAAGTTATCGATAAGAACTTTAAAACAGGTGCGATTTCAAGGTTCGCTGATGATCCATTTTTTGTTAAATCCTTGAAATCGATCTCCACTGTGAAGGGTAAATACAGTGAGATATTAATAGTTGGGGATACGGCTTATGAGAGTGTTCGTTTGTATGTTCCTAGATTTGCGAGTGCTTTATTTTCAAGTGAAGGCGTAGAGCGGGACTGGGTCTTTAAACTCATGAGTGACGGGGTGAGTGCGGTAGATGCCATACATTTGGTTCTAGCAGATCAAAAGTTAGATAGAAGAAGGTGGTTGAACGCAATTGTTTACAAATTAAAGTTGGACGGAAAAATTTCTTTAATTGAATTCATTGAAGAATTAAAAGATGCTTTTGCACAAGTGGAGCCCCAAAATGCAACTTTTTTAGAAAGTTCTGCAGGCAAAAGGGTGGGTATAAATGAAGCCGACAACGAAGTCAGAGATGAAAGCAGTGATGAAACCAGAGATCAAACCAGAGATCAAACCAGAGATGAAAGCATAGTTGAAAGCATAGTTGAAAGCATAGTTGAAAGCATAGTTGAATGCATAGTTGAAAATATAGACACCTCATCAAATCCAGACTCCTATTTGGTGACCCAAGTAAGTTATCCCTCATTTGAGAATGCTCGAGTTCAAGAATCTCACACTTCTGCGCCCGTAGTATGACAAAGAAATAATGAACACAATTGTTAAAAACTTGCTTGCCAAGCTTCTCAAGCTTCTTTGTATGCGTATGAGCTTAATGCTAACCCTAGTCATCGTTTTAGCTACTGCACTTATTTCGCTCAATATAGGTCGAGGTTCACTGAGTACGGGTAGCTCGGTATTCGGATTCTTTGGCCCCACCCCAGTGCTCAAAGTGGCAACGATTGCAAAGGAATCTGTGATCTTTGACGCAGTTTACGATAGACCTGGAGCAAGTAAAGAGTTACTGGAGAGGGAGGTGACACAGCCGATTTTGGATTATCTTAGGGTTTTGCAACAAGAGGGATTTGTAGTCATTGACACGACCACGGATGCAGATGGACGCATGAGTGTTAGCGCATTGCCGGTTGGGGCTGTCGATTTAACTGCGGAGCTGAGAGCGCGTGTTCAAATATCAGCTAAGTAAGAATGCCTTATTTATGGGGCCCAAAATGCTGCGGTTTTTGTGTGTTGAGGTTGCGCTCATCTTAATAATTTGTTTGTTGCATCTCTATCCAATAATTAATATCGCCGTAGATCAACACTCACAGCGGTGTTTGGAAAATGTTAAGGTTGCTGCTCTTATACATATCAAACCAAACTCTCAAAATATAGGGCGTGGTGATTTGGTATTTTGGAAACCCTTTGGCCCTCTCGAATACGTTAAGGATGAATATATCGTCAAACGAGTCGTCGGAGTGGCGGGTGATTTACTCCGCATAAGTGGGGAAAGGGTTACGATCAACAACCGTTTGGTGGCGACTGGATTACCCAGTGCTAGTCAGGCTGATCTGCGTGCGCATGTGTTCGATAAATTTGAGGTTATTCCAAGTGATCAGTTCTTTGTGCTTGGAGATAACCCACTGTCTTACGATTCAAGGTACTGGGGCTACGTTGCCTATTCAAATATTATGGGTACGGCAATAGCCCTGTTTTGAAACTCTATTCAGTCTTTGTTACGAGGTTGTTTTTAAGGCCTTTATCAGATATTTCAATTATTTGTCTTTTAAAGATAGGGCTCTTAATTTTAGTAGCGCATGAGGCTAGTGCGGCTTATGCACAGGTATTGGAGAGTAGCAGCCCAATACAGGAGCTTGCTCATTCGAACTTGGATAGTTACGGGGAGGATTTTTTACAAGGCAATCCATTAATCCTTAAAGCATCGCGGCAAAAGTCTACTGTCCCTGCCAGTGAACCTGTTGTCAAGTTGCCCAACACCGCACTTCCTAAGGTTGAGCCTAACACGCCCAACAAAGAGGATGTGGTCTCTGTGAAATGGCTCAGGAAAAACTACCTGCTCCTAGAGGAGCGAGCCATTGACAATCCCTCTACTCAAAATGTGGAGGCGTACCTTTACACAAAACGGATTATTTTAGATAAAGCGCAAAATTTCTCAACCAAAGTAGAAGAAATAACGAAGTCTGATCCGTTCTTAAACGAGAACAACCGAATTCCATATGCAAGTGGCGGGGCTACCACGATTCGCAACGCCAATCTCCTCGCGCAACAAGATGCTTTAAGACAGATGGCTATGGTTGGCGGGATTTATGTATTTATTGATGGGCACTGTATTTTTTGTGCCCAACAACTCCCGGTCCTGGCCGCGCTGCGTGAAACATATGGACTAGAGAGCTGGGTCATCTCTGTGGACGGTACTGCGCCAAGTGGGTACAAAGGCCAAATGGCCAGAGATAACGGTTTGTATAAGAAACTTGGTTTAAAGCTCACTCCCTCAATTGTCTATGTTGATCACCCTAAAGCATATGCGGGAGGAGTGGATTTGAACAACTATCTGATTATTTCGCAGGGCTACTACGCGGCAGACGAGTTGACCAAAGTCATGGCTTACGCCGCATACAAAAAAGACTTGGTTGCACTGGCTACAAAACGCAGTTTAAATATCTGGGACCGAGGGTTGGCATCTGCACAGGATTTGAGCACGCTTAGTCTAGATGTTAATCGTCCCGAGAGCTTTCGCGGGAAATTACAACCCTTGCTTGAGAAGAACTACTAATGTTGCACTTAATTAAATTCAAATGCTTCTTAAACAACAAGGTGTTCAAGGGGGGCATGTTGCAAGGGATCTTAAAAATACCTTTAAAAATACCTTTAAAAGTAACTTCATATTTGTATTTACTGATTCCCACTTACTCACATTTTTTCTTGCGCATTTGGCGAGTTGCCAGAGCCGCTACGCTAATAACTCTGGCCATTTCAATCCCGTTGACCACACCGGCTGGCATCATGGGCGACTTACAAAGTACCTTCATGTCCAACCAAAGCTCCCCTGGGGTCATGAATGGGCGCACCATGACGGGTGTTTTTGGTGGATCAATGGTGCTCAGCACTCCACTTAAACAAGTCAACATAGTTGCCTTTGATCCTCCTAGGCTTAACGCCGGATGCGGGGGCGTTGATCTAATGCTAGGTTCGTTTTCAATGATCAACGGCCAGCAACTGATAGCAGTGTTTAGAGCTGTAGCCTCTAACGCAGCGGCACTTGCATTTAAAGCGGCAATCCACACGATAAGTCCTGGACTGGATCAACTTATTACGGAGTTTCAGTCACTGTTGCAAAATATGAATAATCTGGCTAAGAACTCGTGCGCCATGGCGCACACATTACTTCAAACCACAGACAAGGCCATTGGGGTCAATTTAGACGGGGAAGGTAATCAAGGCGCTGCACAAAGTGGATTATTTAGTGATGTATTCTCAGGACTACAAAGCTACGTAGCAGATTCAAATGGTTTCTTTAAAACCGCTGCGAAATTCAATCCGAATTCTGGTAACCAGATCGTAAAAGCGGTTGTAAATTCCGGTGCAAGCAGCATCTTGGGGGTTGTTGGACTAAGTAACGCTGACGGATCCGTTGATGATGCCACCAACCCCAATGATTTAAACAACCGGATCCTGGTCTCTCTTTTGGGCTACAGCGTAGCCGGAGTGCCTTGCTCCTCATCCAATCAACTCGGAACAGTCGACGGGAGTCGTATTGTCGGTAACGATAGTGGCCGCATCGTCTGCCAAGGTAACGCAACTATAACTTTAGAGGACTTTGTAAGGGGAGGAGGATCTGGGTCTTCAAGTCCCAATACTCCAATGGTGCTTTGGTACTGTTTAAATCCCTTAGGGGACTCCTCAGGGGCTGCTATTGATGCGCAGATTTGTACGCAAATGCAAAAGAGAAATTTCAACTACACAGGCGTGAGGGGTTGGGTTAATACCGTTTTATTTGGCTCAAGTGATGCAACAACTGTTTTGCCGTCCTCGATCCTTGGCAAGCTCAACGCAAATAACGGCAGCAATCTACTTCTCACCGATGCGCAGCGTGCATTTGTGTCCAGCGCGGGACAACCGGTCTTGGGTTTATTGATGAAGGCCAGACGAAACGATGACCGGATGAATATTGCACTAAGGCTTCGGTTGCCGATTGAGAACTGCGTGGTCGCAGAGCTGGGCCGTGCGTTGGTTCGTGCCTCAAATGCGGTAACGGATGCCAATAATTTTGAGCTTACCCCAGCAATGCTAAATAACAGAGATCATTTGAGGCAGGATACGCTTGGATATATAAAGTCGTGTTCGGACGACCGCACCAAAGAGGCAGTGGTTCAGTACATGAACGACGCCGCAACGCTTATGTCACGTAATAATAAATAAAGCAGTGAATACTTAGAGGCCGAAAACTTTGTACATTGCACTAGTCTAAGTGATACCTACCTTTAATATCATCTCTTTTGCTGATTCACAGTTGCTTTATGTGATCTTTAACGGTGTTGCGATGATTTGTCAGCAAACGACTTTCATCTGGAGCGTTGCAAGTCTGGCCGGCACCGTGCAGATTATTTTGATGTCAACCAAAGCAACTCTTGAGGCGTCAAGCGGGGGCGCTGCGGTGCTTGTGAAGGGATGGATGAACATATTTGTGGCCTTCATGTTTGCACTTGCCTTGACAAGCCCCTCTCTTAAGGGGACAGTCACAACTGAAAATGTCTTGACGGGACAGCAAACAACCATTGACAATGTTCCTGGCTTAATTAGTGTTGTGCCCTTTGTTGCATCAACCATGGCTGATACTCTGGGGGGATTTGTAGAAACTGCGTTTCAAGGCAGTAACGCTGAGGCTGCGTATTTGGCTTCTCGGGGAAACGGGTTTTTAAATCCCCTTAAAACACTGCTTTCAGCACGAAGTGCAATTGATAAATTACCCGGCATTACAAGCCAAATCAACTCTGTGGTTAGTCAGTGCCTTGATAGCGCGTCAAATATTGACTACGCTGCTGTCAATGCACTTGTCTTGAATGCAGGTAACGCTACAGCAGGTGGTGCTTCCTCCTCGCAGTCCCTGCAGATCTCGAATTCGAGTGTGAGTGCCTCAAGCATAGGTGCGCTACTGTATCAAGTCAGTCTAAACACAACTGGGTTTGTGACGGATTTGCCAAGTGGTGTGAATTCAAATGTTGATGCACTGAGTTGTGCTAACGCTGCCGCTCAGGTGGCGAGCAACATAAATACCGCGCTTGGCTCAAACGTTTTTGCTGTAGCGGTTGCAGGGGCGGTAAGTAACGCCGACACCCCTAGCCAGCAAACTTACACGCTCGATAGATTAAATAGCGTATATCTAGGGGTTAGGCAGTCAAGCTCAGTTTTGAATTCGCTTGCCTCCGGGGTTGATCAAGCTAATACGGAGATGTTGAACCTGCTTTTTCAGTCTGTAGTTAAAGATAATTTAGATTGTCTTAAATCAGACGGCGTTAACAAGGCGCAGTGTCTGGCGACGATGGAGCTTAGAAAGGCAACTGAGCAAGCTAATATTGACAATGCCTCTGGCGGACAACTCGCGGTGCAGTTTGCGGG
>CAITYM010000004.1 GCA_903896615.1 uncultured Burkholderiales bacterium | reverse complement strand
CCGAGCATGCCAATGCGGTACGATTAAGTTCGCCGGGGCAGATTTTGCCCACAGAAGCCAATGATGGCTTTTACTATGCCTTGTTTAAGAAAAATGGTTCATGAGCCAACGCATTAAACAATTTATCTTTTGTTGCCTGGTGGCGCTGAGTTTTGTCTCGGTCACTGCTAGGGCAGAGGGCATCAAAATCAAATCTGCTGAGATTGAGCGCTCGGATAATGAATGGTTGTTAAATGCGGCATTTAAAATTGAATTAGCCCCCGGCCTTGAAGAGGCGGTACAAAAAGGCGTAGTTTTATATTTTCAAACTGAATTTGAATTAACCCGGGGCCGTTGGTATTGGTTTGAGGAGAAAGCTGCAGTTGCCCAAAGGCAAACCCGCCTTTCTTATCAGCCACTGACCCAGCAATATCGTATTGCATCTGATGGCTTTACCTTTACTGCAAAAACAATGCCAGAAGCATTGCAAGCCGTAGGCAGTATTGGCGGCTGGCACGTTTTTGATAGCTCGCAAGTAGACCAAGGTAAATCCTATAGCGCGGGATTGCGTATGACTTTAGATTTAAGCAAGCTGCCAAAACCATTTCAGGTCAATGCATTAAATAATCGCGACTGGAATGTTTCGAGTGACTGGGTGCGCTTCCCATTCTCCTTTAACAGCCCCAATATATTTGCGCGATGACAATATTGTCAGACCTCATTAATTTGAACTTTCTCGATAAGGTCGCGCTTAGAAGGCGATTTCTTCCGATCGCGGCTGGTGTTATCGGCGTGTTCGCATTGCTATTGTTGGTAATGCTTTTGGTGGCCTCATCGAATACCGAGTTTTTTGATAACTATTTTATTTGGCTGTATGCAGCCAACGTAGTGATCGGCATTGGCCTCACTTTGGTGATTCTAACTCTGGTGGTAGTCATCGCAATTCGTTGGTATCAGGGGCGATTTGGCACAAGGCTGATTGCGAAGTTGGCAATGATTTTTGCTTTAGTGGGTGTTGTGCCGGGCCTCATTCTTTACGGCGTATCCATGCAGTTTGTATCACGCAGTATTGAAACTTGGTTTGATGTGAAGGTCGAATCTGCCCTAGAGGCTGGGCTGGAATTGGGGCGCGCAACCTTAAGTGGTTCGCTTCAAGAGTTGCAAGACGAGGGACGAATAGTTGCTGATCAAATTCAAAGTTCACCAAATCAAGCAAGCCCAGCGGAACTAACGCTCTTGCTGTCTCGTCTGCGCGATCAGTTTGGCCTGCAAGAAATTACGATCTTCAATGGTCAACAAGTGGTAGTTGCTACTGCAGCCTCAGCGGCATTGCAAACACCCTCAAGCCCGCCGTCAGCAGACCTGATGAATCAAGCATCTAAATTAAAAGGCGCAGGGTTGATTGATGAACCACAAACTTCAAGCCAACCACAGGCCTACCGCTTGCGTGCAATCATTCCACTTACAAAAGAGCAGCGCGCCAGCGGACATGGTTTTGGACTAAACCCTCAATACCAAAAAGAGCTTTGGTATTTGCAGTTGATAAAAGTAATGCCAGAGGGCATCACTAAAAATACGATGGCGGTACAGGCTGCTTATAGCGACTATCAAGAAAAAGCCTTGGGGCGCGCCGGGTTGCGCAAAATGTTTGCTGGTACCCTGACCTTAACTTTATTTTTTTCCTTATTTGTTGCGGTTACTCTGGCCCTACTGCTTGGTCGCCAGCTAGCAAGGCCTCTACTAATGTTGCTCAGGGGAACGCAAGCAGTGGCACAGGGAGATTTATCGCCCAAGCCAGAATTAGATACTGGCGATGAGTTAGGTATGCTGACTCGCCAATTTAATGTAATGACCAGGCAGCTTTCGGATACGCGTAATTCATTGCAAGAATCAAAAACCTTTTTAGAGACGGTACTGGGAAATTTAACTGCCGGGGTTTGCATTTTTGATAAAAACTTCAATGTTGTCTCAAGTAACGCTGGAGCAGATCGTATTTTTGCTAAAGACCTAACTCAACTTGATGGCAGGCCTCTGAGTGAGATCCCTGCATTACTGGAGTTTGAGCAGGCGATTAAAGATGGCTTTGCAACGATGAAACTAGCGGTTGCCAGTGGCACAGAGGGCGACTCAAAAGAGCGGCTGAAGAGTGAGCAGCAAGGTGCGCCTGTATGGCAAAAGCAAATTCAATTACACACAACCAATGAGTTTGAGAACGAGCTAGGGGTAACCCTCTTTGTGCGTGGTACAGAGCTTGCTCAAGACTTACGTATGGTGGTCTTTGATGACATCACTGATGTAGTTAGTGCCCAGCGCTCAATTGCCTGGAGCGAAGTTGCAAGACGTTTGGCACACGAGATCAAAAATCCTTTGACTCCAATCCAGCTTTCTGCAGAGCGTTTGCAGCATAAGCTGGCAGGAAAATTAAATCCTGAACAAGAAGAAATGATGAATCGCAGTACGCAAACTATTATTCGTCAAGTTCAAGCGATGAAAGAGATGGTCAATGACTTTAGGGATTTTGCAAAGACACCAGCGCCCCAGTTAAAACCAGTGTCGATCAATACTTTAACCACTGAAATCTTGGGGCTATATGAGGGCAGTCCGATCAAAATAGATTTAGACATGAGTTGTCCAGATATTATGGGCGATACCACTCAGTTAAGACAGGTCATCCACAACTTGTTACAGAATGCACAAGACGCGACCTTAGAGGGCCCAAACCAGAATGCACCCGTGGAAGTAAAAACAAAACTAGTGCCCTATGGCGAGACCGAGGGGGTTGTACAACATGCGGTACGGCTGACAATAAGTGACTCAGGCTCCGGATTTCCAGCTAAGATATTAGTCAGAGCATTTGAGCCGTATGTAACAACAAAAACTAAAGGCACGGGATTAGGTTTGGCTGTAGTTAAAAAAATTATTGATGATCATGGTGCCAAAATAGAAATTCGTAATCGTATGCAGGGAGAGTT
>CAITYM010000003.1 GCA_903896615.1 uncultured Burkholderiales bacterium | reverse complement strand
TTGTATAACTAGCTGGACTTAAAAACGATCCAAGGAGCTTCTTTTGATACTCAGCGTTATCGGGGTTTATTTCTACAAACGAGCTGGTCACGGTCAGCAGCGTCGCCTCTTGGGATGCTTTGTCCATGTAGCTACGCTCTAAATAAGCGTTATCAGGCATGCCAGGGGTCTGGACGATGACAATCTCGCTTTGCATCACCATTTTGACAAGCCCAAGTAGGAGGCAGCCTGCAAGAATCAAAATCGTAAAACTGAGTTTCTTATTGCGTTGGTTAAGTTCGGATATTGATTCGTTGCGCTTGATGAAATCCATCTATTGCTTTCTTGACTATATTAACTATGTAAGTACATAGCATAAACTATTAACTATGCAAGTAGTACATAACCTTATAAATAAATATAGAAAATAGCAATTAAAACAACTAATTAATTTTTCAGGTACTTAAGCGACGCGTTTGTGGCTCTATGGTCCCCGGTATAAACAGTTTTTTGGCTCTTAAAGTGGCGTCCGTAGTGAGTAAGACCGTATTGATATAAAACGGACTTCATATGACCTGGTGTCTGCGTAAGTTTCCATCCCACATAGAGCCTCGTTAGCGCGTAGCCACCTATGAAGACGGCGAAACCAAGAAACATATGCTTGTTAGCAATGATTAAACCGCCAACGCTTGTGGCTCCGAAAAGCCATAAATCGTTAACAGGTGCTCCTGCAAACACCTTCTCCGCGTTGCCAAACCTTGGGATGTGATAAGAGCTCAATTAACCTTCTCCTTAAGCGTGTCAATTGATTCCAGATCTGTACACGTCAAATGAGCCTTCCAGTCCCGAGAATCTGAGAAGTCAATTAAAGGCACGCACACCGATCCCCCCCTCAACACTACTTTAGGCCATTTGATAGATTTATACCTATTATTGACCTGTGTTTGTTCTTCAACTTTTGCAAGTCTATCAATCTCGTCTTGTTGGGCATTCAGTTGACTTTGTTTATAGTTCCACAGATCACTCTCCTCTTGAGCGCTGAAGAAGACGTAATCCAACCTAACCGGACTTGAGACAATGATGGCGGGACTTGTTATGCGCGCGTCCCGCTTTAGCTCACCATAAACGTATGATCCACTGTTTGAAGGTTCAAGGACAGCAGATCCTGCGGCTAAATAGGGTGTTTTAACAAAGTTTGAAATCGGGTCTGCAAAAGCACCAAACGAAGTAATGAGTAATGCGCAAAATAGCAGTAAATTAGCATTGTGTTTAGATTTGGATCTAGGATTGGATTTAGCGCTGGAGTGAATGGGGCGGTGAGTGGGGAAGTGTGTGGGGAGGTGGTTGGTCATTGTTTATCTGGAGTAAATAGAATACAGATTGGTGGCTTCTTGTCTGATTTGCGCTAACTTTGACTCTTGAGCCCAGTACTTGAGTGCATTTGCCCATTGCATATCCCCGGACATCATTGAGAACTCAGTAGGTAGTGTTGAGGTGCCCTTGGCAAGTAAAAAGGTCGGAACACTGGTTACCTTATATTTGGAGTTGAGCACGGGATCAATAGCAAAGCTTGCTTTACCCATGCAGCAACTCTGATTCACCTGAAATACATATTTTTGAATTGCTGCTTGACCCCCGCGGCCAAACCCGTTGAATACGAGCGTAGTGCGTGTATTTAAACTATCCCTTGCTAGCGCGTCCAATTGACCTCTGGGCATCTCGGTTGATACAAAGATATAGGTCTGCCACCTAGCGAGAATGGACTCCGATAGCGTTTGGCATTGTGCAATGTGGGTACACAAGCCGAGTGAAGCAGTGAGCAGGAGAAATAGGCTTTTGAACATACTATAGAGTTAGGGAGTTGCAAAGGGTTGACAACAGTCTTTTCGCTGAAAAACAAAGTACCCGTAGTCCTTGTCCGTTGGTCGAGCAGCACCCGCCTCTTGCAGGAATAAGGGTCTTCCAATCGGCGTACACATCCCGTCTGAGAAAGGAAATACTCGGTTTGTTTTGTACTGGCGCTTATCCATAATGAGTTCAGGAACTCCAAAAGCATTGCAGGCTTGCAGCGCGCTTTGGCCTGCCGAAGTTTGCTGGGTTCCAGCGGCATGCAGCTTTGCCAATATTCTTGCTATCAGCAGATGTGACACTTGTTCAGGTGTATTCGCTACATTGACATTGCCAGTCAAGGGGTACATCTCCCCCCATGCTCCTGCAACCCAAAATAGGTACTGATTAGGAAATCCTACTGTGGCTTGTATTGAATCTGGAATTTCAGCGGCTATGGAGGCAGTACCTGAGAATGCAAAGGCATAAGGCGTTAGAATTAAAGCAAGCGTATCGTCATTCCATGTCGGGTCAGCCCAGGACATAAAGGGGATATCAAAAGACCTGTTATCAAGACACGGAGAAGCTGAAATGATCCCAAGAGCGGTCATGACGGGGTTGATATATTCGTTTAACTGCATAAACGCAGTTTTAGCTGATGTATCCCCACCCGATATTGCGCCATTTTGTAAGTCACTACCAGAGAGCGAGATTTGTACGGCTCCCATGAGCGGCATACATCCAGCTATGTTGGTCACGTCCACCATGTACCTTGGCTCCCAAAATGATACCGGCGTTCCAAGACTTAAGTTATTTGTACAGGCACAGATAGGGTTCGTTCCTGCCCCAGTGTCATAGTCGTCCCCTTGAATGCCTAGGTTGATAAGTCCACCACCCAAAGTCATGGGAAACATGCAGTCATAGCAAATATCGGTCAGGGGATTGGGGAACGAACCAGTACAAGTCTGAGCCTGGGTAAGCTCTGTAGCGGACAAAGCAGATAAGAAGAGGAGGAGAGTGAAAACTATTTTTTTCAACTTCGCACTCCTGTCTCAATTAATAATTGCGTTCCGCGCTGGCTAAGAGTTGTAGGTACAGTCTTAATATCAAGAGCGTAAGTCAGGTGCAAGGTTTTAATGATTAAACCGTCCTGGTCGAAGAAAAAGGGAATGGACTTGCCACCCCGCCAAGGCGTGTTCTTGTATTTAAGCCTAAGCTCGTAAGGAGAGCCCTTGGTCAAAACAATTCTTAGGGGCTCTGAGCTCGCGCGGTGAATGGCGTAGTTGATTTGGGCTTGGTCTGTTCCGTCTATAAAAATCAATCCGTTTTGAAGCGCAATACGCTCCAGTGGTTTGATGACAGTTCCCCTGTGTGCAACGACGTTTCCACTTGCATCCTTAAAGTCTTTGGGAACTGTAAATATTAAGTCTCTAAGTTCGGATCGGTAAGTATTGTTGGTTGCAAGGCCTAGATCACCGAAGTTATGCAACTTTGCCTTTAAGACTTCAATTTGGTGTTTTTGATACCGCTCAACGTCTCCGTTCCGCGTTTTTTCGGCAACTATCGCTTTGAGCTGCTCCCTGGCATCTTGGTCTAACGCGTAGGTAGGAGCTTTTTTTCCAAGGTCCTCACTAAAAGCATTGGAGAGGTATAAGAGTGAGAGAATAAGTAGAAGATTCTTCACTTAAACACCACCAAGGTCGTGTTTAAGTCCTGTGACTCTACTGAGCCTAATCTGGCGTTCATTGCCGATTTAACCTTAGCCGCGTAAATCTTTCTATTACGCTCTGCGCCCGCAGCACTCGCGTTATATGCTCCAACGGCTCTCCAAGTATTACCGTGTGTACGAATTGAATTGGCCAGTATCCATGCACCGACTTTTACATTAACACAAGGATCGTGCAAGTCTTTCTCTGTAATCGAATACTTAGACAGTTCTTTGAGGTGAGTGGAATTGATTTGCATAACTCCTACGTCCCTCGTTCCATTTGAGTTTATGTTGACTGCGTCAGCACTTTGACGACTCTCTACCCAAGCGATTGATCGAAGTAAACCCTCATCTACTCGGTACATTTGAGACGCCTCCTTGTAACAAAAAGCATGACTACAAGAAGCGCTTAAGCAAAATGCAATTAGCGCTAGAGATGCTTTCGCCTGAGACCAGTACATTTAGGTTGTCGAATGACCAGAAAAATCAGACCACTCCTTGTTTGACTGATTGTGTGACTGATTGCGTAACTGATTAAAGCGACGGTAAAGTAATTTGAAAACAAAACTTATTGCAAGCAAAAGCTCCAACACAAGCGCGAGTGAAAAGGTGTACAGCGCTAAGGCAGCAAAGAAAGGCGAAAAAACACCAACATCAAACGTTGTGAAACCAATAAAAATCGATACGAGGGTAAGCGACAAACAAAACAGATGTAAAACAAAAAATCGCCCGTAATTCACTTTTAAGTTCATTTTGAACCCCCAACTTTGACTGACTGGATAGCGTCCAATTTAGCGGCGATCCTCTCTACTGGAACAGCCCCTGGGAGGACCGAGCCATCGGTGAAGATAATGCTCGGTGTGCCCTGTATTTGCATGGATTGACCAAGAGCTAGGTTTCGCTCTACTGGAGTCGGGCAGGATGCGGACTTAGGCACAACACCCTTGATGACGTAATCTTTCCATGCCTTCGCCCGGTTAGGTGAGCACCAAATAGCTTCAGCTACAACCTTGGAATTTGGGTGCAGACTCGTGAGTGGGAACGGAAAGATGAAGACCTTGGTGTCGATAAGCTTCGAGAGCTCGGACTCTAG
>CAITYM010000002.1 GCA_903896615.1 uncultured Burkholderiales bacterium | reverse complement strand
TCGCTGTGCTGCTAATGATGTTTGTGGTGTTGCTACCTGCATTGGAGGGCCCGCGTATGGGTGTTCCAGGCACGGCTCTTTTCGTCTTGGTCTCATGCAGTTTCATTATTGTGAATCAACTACCCCCTTCTGAAGGGTTCTCATACGCTGAAAAGTTGATCTCATTTGGTTTGCTGCAATGCTTGCTTCACCTGTGTATGACTGTAGTATCAATGAAGTACCTTAAAGACGGTAAGGTTGAGAAGTCACAAAGACTTGATCGAATCCTCCTTGAAATTGTTGTAGTAAGTAACTTAATTTTTGGTGCATATACAGCTTATGTCATAAGTTTGTAACCCAAAAACTTTAACTTTCAATCAAACCCGCATTCAAAAAATGCGGGTTTTTTTACGTCCAGGTTCGCACGCTATTGTCAGTAACAGGGGTAATTTAAGTGAGGTAACACTTATCGACTTCAAGTGAGCCAAATAACTGAATTAAAAGGTAGCTAATGCCTAGATTTGAGTCATGGAATTAATTGGAATTTATCGACTGCAAAGATTGCTCATCAAAAGAGGACGACTTTTTAATCAACTTTGAATAATTCTGGCGTAAATTAAAGCGTAATAACTACGGATCATCCTAGGACAAACAACTCAGAGATGAAAATTGTCAATATTAATCTCTGTGGTGCGGGAGTTATAATGTGTAGTAATTAATTCGTACTTTATTAATTCCAAATAAGCCTCATGAAATTATCAATTTTCGCAACGATCTTGTGTGGGGTACTCTTAAACGCTGTTGCTCAATTATTCATAAAAGCGGGAACCAAATCCTTTGCGGATCTTAATCTAATTGAAAACGGGTATCTGTCGACCTTTTTTCAGATTGCATTCAATTTAAATATAGTCGCGGGCTTAAGCTGTTATGTAATTAGTGTGGGTATCTGGATTTATGTTCTATCCAAGGTGGATGTGAGTATTGCATACCCAATGTTATCTATTGGCTACGTTGTAAACGCACTAGCTGCTTGGTTTTTATTTAATGAGCCATTGAGTATGTCCAAAATTCTTGGAATTGGCATCATATTAGTTGGAACCTACGTGATCTCAAATTAACATGAGTCAAACCGTTTTAATTACAGGAGCAAATGGTTTTTTAGGCAGAGTGCTCACTGTATTGCTGCGAACACGTGGATTTGACGTAGTTACAACAGATAAAACCTCTGGCGCAGATCTGGTGGGGGACTTAAGTCATGAGAGTTTTGTTCAAACTCTCCCTGATGTGGATGTCTTGGTTAATTGCGCTGCAGTGCAGTATGTCAGCAAAGACTTGCCGCTATTGTTGCGAGAAAATTACTTCTTAAAGAACAATATAGTTACTGCTGAAAATTTATTCAATAAATATAAAGCTTCAAAGACGCATTTCATACATATTGGAACCAGTATGCTTTATAAGCAAACTGGGCAGGCTTTGTATACAGTCAGCGATACTAAAACTGGAGAGGGCGTATACAGCAAATCAAAGGCTCTGGCACAAGAGATTCTTAACAATTTACCTAACCTGGCAACTGTCATTCCCTGTATTATTGCGGGAAAAGGTCGAGAGGGATTATTTGTACCAATGGTGAAATCCATTAAACGTTTCAAATGCGCTATATTCCCCGGCCGTGGTGAACATAAAGTACATATGGTTCACGTAGAGGATGTTGCTACGCTCGTTCTTAGTATCATTGAGAAAAAAGCCACTGGGTATTTCAATGCAGCAGGTTCGGATCCGATATCTATTTCTGAGTGGGCAAATAACGTTGGTGAGGTAATGGGCTATAGCGCAGTATTTAGAATAAGAATTCCATTACTCCCTTTGGCATGGATTTCAAAACTACTTGGCTACCGTGTTTTAGCCAAAGAACAGTTGTTAATGCTAAAGCACCCGCATGTACTTGACATCAGCGAATCGTTAGCGCTTGGATGGGAGCCGCGGTTTAATAATAGGCTCATAGTTAGACATACGGCTGAACATATTTTGAATAAATCCAGTGCAGACGCAGTTGATGTAACTTGAATTGAATTAAATTAATTTAGCTAACCCTAATTTACCTTACCATACCTTACCATACCTTACCATACCTTACCATACCTTACCATACCTCGACTTACCTCAACTTACCTCACATTAACTCCCAATAAATAAAGTGCAGTTTCTAAAAGCATTAATCAGTCTCATTAGGGTAAAGCAATGGGTGAAGAATTTCTTTGTTTTTGCACCATTGATTTTCTCTAATTCATTTTTAGATCCGCAAAAGATTAAAGAGTCCGTGTTTGCATTTATTCTTTTCTCGCTTGCCGCCTCAGGCGTTTACATAGTCAACGATTTGCTTGATCTGAGTTACGATAAAAAGCATCCTATCAAGAGCATCAAGCGACCCATTGCAAACGGGAGCATCTCAATTACGCAAGCCCTTGGTACCCTTCTTGCGATTTATGCAGCAATTTTAGGATTGGTTGTTTACATGGATTTGCCTGAATCAGGCGTTATTGGTTTTTACATTTGTGTGAACTTGGTCTATTCAAAATGGCTTAAAAACCTACCCATCATTGACATGTTCATCGTCGCTAGCGGATTTGTTTTCAGAGTGCTTGCAGGCTCCCTTGCCATTCATGTCAGTTTATCGGCATGGATGTTTATTACGACCTTCTCGTTGGCACTTTTCCTGGCCTCTATTAAAAGAAGGCAAGAGTTGGTATTTCTTGGGCGCAGTAAGAGCCCAGACATGAGTCGTATGGTGTTAAGTCACTACTCAATACCCCTGATGGATAAAATTGCACTCATATCCTGTATTTCTACGGTGCTCTATTACAGTATGTTTGTGCTCACTATTAAGATGGAGCTCATTTACTCCATTCCAATTGTGATGTACGGAATATTTAGGTATTGGATGCTGGTTGAAATATTTGAGGAAGGAGAGTCTCCAACAGACTTGGTATACAAAGATCCTCAGATATTTGTTGTTACGCTCATTTGGGCGCTTTATTCAGGTTACGAGATATTTACCAAAAATTAATATGGATATTTCATACGTCTGTATTCCTTTCATAGCTTGGGTGAGCTCTGGATGTGTAAAATTTTTAATCAACTCAATTCGTTTTGGAAATAAAAGTTTTGAGCTCATTGGATACGGCGGATTCCCAAGCACACATACTTCGATCATTACGAGCGTTAGTTTTTTGATTTTATTTAAAGAATCTTTTGAGTCCCCCGTTTTTGGTCTGGCCATCACTTGTGCATTAATTTTCGTTATGGATGCAACCAGCTTGAGAAAGCGGATTGGACAACATGCTAAAGCGCTTAACGTGGTAAATGAAAAGCTAGGAATGAATGAGGAATCTCTAAGAGAGAGAATGGGCCATACTTTTTATGAGGTACTAGGGGGAGCAGTTGTTGGACTAAGCGCGGCTTACCTCGTATTTATGAATGCCAAATGGTTTCACATTACCAATATTTGAATACATACTAAATGGACCATAAATTACCTAAACAACTTGCGAATTTAACTATTGCGCTTGCCGTGAGTTCGTTACTCTTTCGTCTGTGGTTAGGTTTGTCCTTACCGATTACTGTTGATGAGTCCTATTTTTACTGGTGGGGTGTCAATCCGGATTGGGGTTATTACGATCATCCCCCAATGGTTGGATGGCTCAATGCCGCAATGCTTTATTTGCTAGGAGACACTGCCTTATCGATTCGCCTTCCTGCCGTAATTCTTCCTCTAGTGGTCGGCTCAATAATTGGGTGGACCTTTTATCCAATTGACCGAATTAAGGCGACGTGGGCAGTGATCCTATTTTGGCTAACTCCACTTAACTGGATTTGCTGTGTCATTACAACTGATACACCTGTCATTTTCTGGTCCATGCTCTCAATGGCAATGTTGATCAGAGCAGAACTCAGGGTGCGAGAGGGTATGCGGGCGTTTTTGTATTACGCCCTTAGCGGGTTGTTTTTGGGGTGTGCGTTTTTATCGAAATACTTTGCAGTCGTACTTTATTTGAGCTATTTCGTATATTTCGCCATCTACGCTCCCCGAAGGTGGTATTTGTTGCTAATCGTCTTTGCGATGTCCTTACCCGGTCCACTGATTAATATTTGGTGGAACATGGGCCACGGATGGGCAAATATTATGTTCAATCTGTATACCCGAAATAAGGATGAGGTTTTTTCATGGCATAAGCCGGCCTTGTACCTGTTGACCTGGATTTATCTAATCACCCCGGGCGTTGTTTGGGTTTTGGTACGTGGGTGGAAAAACCTAAAAGGCTTTAATAATTTTCACTTGTTAAAAATCTTAGTCTTAGTGCCGATTTTCTTTTTTGCTATTTTGTCAATTAAGAAAGTAATCGGGTTGCACTGGGTGCTTAACTTTTATCCCCTTTGTTTTGCACTTTTGGCGTTTAGCCTACCCAATGAAAAAACTGAACTCTGCGCTAAATGGATGGCAGGATTTGCAGTCCTCCATTTAGCTATTCTTGTTGGAATTGCGACCACAAGCCTCTCCAATTGGGAGAGCTTCCGTGAATATCCCCAGGTTGTTCAGTTCTTTAGAACTAAAGAATTGACGGCAAAAATAGATACTCCTGATGCCGTTTTAATGGCGACATCTTACGCGCCAGCTTCGCTTTATGGGTACACCCTCAAAAAGTATGTTCCCGTATTTGGGGAGGGGACCTTTCATTCACGCCAAGATGATTTGGTGGTTGATTTCTCGGTTTACGCGGGGAAAAACATACGGGTGGTGACTTTTGAAAAACCGAACCTAGAAGAATACAAGCCTTACTTTGACGAAGTCTCAACCGTTCAAGTAGAGCAAAACGGCGTTTTTATCTACGCCGTACAGGGGACGAACTTTAAATACCAAGCGTACAAAGATGTTGTCTTAAAGCATATTAAGGAAAGATACCACCAAGTACCGCAGTGGTTGCTCGGTATTCAATCATTTTTTCATCAGTAACACCAAAGGGGTGTTGTTAACGCCGCTTGGGGCCTGCAATTGAGTGGTTCAAGGCGTTTTAGACCCCTAAATTGTCCTGGAATTAGAAACCACGCAAGTGAGGTATCAGGGGAAGTACTAGCCCACGGTGCAAAGGTTCTTAGAGTGGCTTCAATTGTGGTTTAGACTGTTAAGATGATGCACTGCGAGAATGTCGTTCCCCATATTAGTAGAAGAGGTACAAAAAGTATGAAAATTACCAAAAATCATGTGTTGTCAGTTCTAGCCTTTGCATTTAGCTTGCTAACGGTGAATAGCTCATTTGCTGAGAGTAGCGATACCTTAGAGAAATCAAAAGCAAGCGGCGCAGTGACAATGGGCGTACGCGACTCCTCAGGTGCGTTGTCTTATACCCTTGGTGACGGAAAGTACGCAGGATTTCATTATGAGATTTGTCAAAGAATTATTGCGAACCTAGAGAAAGCAGTTGGTAAAAAATTAGAGACTAAATATTTGCCAGTAACCTCACAAAACCGCTTGCCACTCGTTCAAAACGGAACCGTTGATATTGAATGTGGATCCACCACCAATAACCTTGCGAGACAAAAGGACGTGGCCTTTGTCGTGACCACTTATGTGGAAGAGGTCAGAATGGCTGTTAAAGCCAACTCTGGAATCACCTCAATTGATCAGTTAAACGGACGCAGTGTAGTGACAACAACCGGAACTACCTCTGTACAGCACCTTCGCAAACACGAACGTGCCGCAAATGTGGACTTCAAGGAGATTTATGCAAAAGATCATGCAGAGAGTTTTTTGATGCTTGAATCAGGACGTGCAGATGCATTTGTTATGGACGGTCAGATACTTGCTGGAAATATTGCAAATGCCAAGAATCCCGCGGATTTCAAAATCGTCGGCGAAGTGCTCTCCACTGAACCTATCGCAATCATGCTTAGAAAAGACGATGTTGCGTTCAAAAAGCTTGCTGACAACACGGTTCGTGATTTGGTCAAATCGGGAGAAATGGCTAAGCTATACGACAAGTGGTTTATGCAGCCCATTCCGCCTAAGAATACACGCGTAGGACTTCCGCTTAGTGAGACCACCAAAGCGGCTTGGGCTAATTTGAATGACAAGCCAATGGAAGATTATGCAAAGAAATAATGTGCTGTAGCTGATTTAGCTGATGTAACTGAATAGCTGAGTAGCTGAGTAGCTGCTTTGGGCGGCGTTCTGAATAAGCCGCCTTCAGTGCTTTACCTGTGATTGCGCAAGACGCTTTACTTTGAATAATAGTTTCCACAATGATTGGACATAACCCAGGACGCTGCCTATGAGTTGGGATTGGCAAGTATTTTTAACAGATGACGGTAGCGGTCGAACCTACTTGGAGTGGATGATCCAGGCTTGGGGTTGGACACTAAGTGTTGCTGCCTGCGCTTGGGTGTTATCGGTGAGTGTTGGAGTTGTAGTTGGAACGCTTCGAACTGTAACTAAATATCCAATACTCGTTTTATGCGGAAATATTTGGGTTGAAGTCTTTCGCAACGTACCTATCCTCGTTCAAGTCTTCCTTTGGTATTTCGTGCTCCCTAAAATCTTTCCCCCCATGCAACACTGGTCTGGGTTTGTGTTGGTGGTTTTGGCGCTTGGATTTTTTACATCATCTCGTATTGCAGAGCAAGTCAAAGCAGGTATCAATGCGCTGCCCAGAGGCCAAGCGATGGCCTCCCTTGCCCTGGGTCTGACCCCGCTTCAGTCTTACCGCTACGTGATTCTCCCGATGGCTCTCAGGATTATTTTGCCCCCACTCACTAGTGAGTCGATGAATTTACTTAAAAATTCATCCGTTGCGTTTGCGGTGTCTATTCCAGAGCTCACCATGTTTGCGATGCAAGCGCAGGAAGAAACTTCAAGGGGAATAGAGATTTACTTAGCGGTTACCTTCCTCTACGCCGTATCAGCATTTGCTGTAAATAGACTGATGGCGATGCTTGAGCGAAGCCTACAAATCCCCGGAACTGTGCCGCTCGCAGCATCCACGAGTGGAGGTCACTGATATGGAGGGATTAGACCTTGGCTTTTTTAGCTTTGATATAGTTGGTAAATTTGTACTCAAAGGCCTGTACTTCAGTACAGAACTGACCATTGGCTCAACACTTGGCGGAATAGTACTAGGGACTATTCTCGCTTTAATGCGCTTGTCTGGGCGTAAAGCACTATCTTGGATTGCAGTTGTTTATGTGAACGGCATGCGCTCAATACCCTTGGTCATGGTGATTTTGTGGTTCTTCTTACTCATGCCTACACTGATTGGACACTCCATCGGGGCAGAGACGTCTGCGTTCATCACGTTCATAGCGTTTGAAGCAGCGTTCTTTAGTGAAATCATGCGTGCAGGGATACAGTCCATTGCCAAGGGACAGGTAATGGCTGCGCAGGCCCTTGGCATGACGTATAAGCAAAACATGCAGTACGTTGTGCTTCCCCAAGCATTCAGGAATATGCTTCCCATACTACTCACGCAGACGATTGTGCTTTTTCAAGACACCTCGCTTGTTTATGCGATCGGAGCCTATGACTTACTCAAAGGGTTCGTGACTGCAGGCAAGATATACGGTAGACCAGAGGAGGCGTATTTGCTAGCCACTGTCGTTTACTTTGTGATTTGTTTTTCCTTATCTACTTGGGTTAAGCGCATTCAGGCCAAAATATCTATCATTCGGTAAATGTGAGAACCAAGCAGTTTGAATGAGTATTAAGTATTTTTAAAAACTTTGAGTTAAGGCTATAGATGATTGAACTAAAAAATGTCTCTAAGTGGTACGGACCTATACAAGTACTGACTGAGTGTTCGACAACCATCAAACGCGGCGAAGTAGTTGTTGTCTGTGGTCCCTCAGGCTCTGGTAAATCCACACTCATTAAAACCATCAACGCACTCGAGCCCATACAGGGGGGTGAAATATTTGTAGAGGGCGTGAGTGTTCACGACTCAAGCACTGAGCTACCAAAGCTCAGGTCCCGTGTGGGGATGGTGTTTCAACACTTTGAGCTTTTCCCCCACCTGAGCGTGAGTGAGAATTTAACGCTCGCGCAGATCAAAGTGTTGGGCCGCTCGCCTGAGGAAGCGCTTAGTCAAGGACTTCGGTACTTGGAGCGTGTTGGGTTGACTGCTCACAAGGACAAGTTCCCTGGTCAACTATCAGGGGGGCAACAACAACGCGTAGCTATTGCAAGAGCGCTTTGTATGGATCCTGTGGTGATGCTCTTTGATGAACCCACATCAGCCCTGGATCCGGAGATGGTAGGGGAGGTGCTAGATGTGATGGTCAGTCTTGCTAAAGAGGGGATGACCATGATTTGTGTAACCCATGAGATGGGCTTTGCAAGGAAAGTGAGTGATAGGGTGATATTTATGGATGTGGGGGGAAGAATTCTTGAAGACTGCACCAGTGATGAGTTCTTTAATCATCCTGAGAGAAGGCAAGAGAGAACAAAAGAGTTCTTAGCCAAAATCCTCCAACATTAATAATTACGAATCTATATTTTTATCCTCTCTCTTTTGTCCCTTTAATTCCCTTACATCTCTTAAATCTCTTAAATCTCAAAGCTTCCTTGCAATCTATGTCCTCTGCTCATCCCTCTAATTCCTCTAATCCCTTAGAAATTACGATTACCCGCCCCGATGATTGGCATGTACATCTGCGGGACGGTGAAGCCCTCTCCAGGGTGATTGCGCACACAGCCTTTCAGTTTGGACGTGCAATTGTGATGCCAAACTTAAAACCTCCCGTTACAACTACAGAGCAAGCACTGGCTTATAAAGACCGCATTCTTGCAGCCCTTAGAGAATCTCACCACCCAGATCAAAACAAAATCTCTAACTTTCAGCCCCTGATGACGCTTTATTTGACGGACACTACTGCTCCTGCTGAACTAGAGCGAGCTAAAGCGGCGGGAATTGTCGCTGTGAAGCTCTATCCTTTTGGGGCGACAACAAACAGTGATTCTGGGGTTACGGATATTCGTAAAACGTATCCCGCATTAGAGGCACTTCAACGACTGGGTATGCCCTTACTCATACACGCAGAAGTAACTGACCCAAGCGTGGATCTCTTTGACAGAGAGGCCGTGTTTATTGATCGGCATTTAAAGGCAATCAGGAAAGACCTTCCTGAGCTCAAAATAGTGGTCGAGCACATCACAACCCTTGAGGCCGCGCAGTACGTACAAAGCGGGGATAAATTCCTCGCAGCAACCATTACCGCGCATCACCTTTTGTACAACCGCAATGCAATCTTTACGGGCGGTATCCGCCCGCATTATTACTGCTTGCCAGTGCTCAAAAGAGAGGCGCACCGACTCGCCTTGGTGAAGGCCGCAACAGGCGCTAGTTCAAAGTTTTTCTTAGGAACAGATAGTGCCCCACACGCAGCGCATCTTAAAGAGCACGCGAGTGGTTGTGCAGGTTGTTATACGGCCTTTAGTGCAATGGAACTTTATGCCGAAGCGTTTGATCACGCCGGTGCTATTGATCGCTTAGAGGCCTTTGCTAGTTTTAACGGGGCAGACTTTTACGGTCTACCTCGTAATACGGGACATATAACGTTACGCCGTGAGAGTTGCCAAATGCCTGAGTCTCTTGCATTTGGAAGTGCGAAACTTGTGCCTTTAAGAGCGGGTGAGGCACTTGAATGGCGATTCGTTAGTTAATTGAATTACTCCCCGTCCTTGGCTTAACCCATCCCGCCTCTTTGCACTAAAACAAAGTGGGACTGCATAGATTGCCTACCGCTTTAAACTCATTAAATGAATTCTGGATTTAAAAATGGGTGAATGTGTGAATATGTGAATATGTGAAGGGATATGAAATTCAACTGGTCAATACACTGATTAAAAGTTCTAAGTAAAAGTTGACCCTAAAAATCTGTGTGGATACAGAATCTAAATTGATGTTTTGAAAATATAAATTTCCCCTAATCGGTCATTCATTTTGATTAAATTAAATTTAGCCACTGAGATTGATTGGAGTGCCCCTTGGCTTGGTGTTTGCAGAGAACTTGGTCTAGAGGTATTGACCATGAATCACCCTAATCCACTTAATCCACTTGGTCAACTTAATCAGTGTGATGATACATCTCTGGTCAACGCACTAAACCGTTGCAAAGGTGAGCTTGATTTTAATTTCAAAGATCAAGATGAGTTGGGTGAATCATTCACCTATGAGGCGTATGTTTACCGTAACCGCTGTATACCGACGAGAGCCAATTTGCATGATTTTTTTAATGGATTGAGTTGGATTAAGTTTTCTCAAACCAAAGAGGCAATGTTGAATCTTCAGGCGGCAGAGTTTTTTAAAACGAGTCCACATAGCGTTGATTTGAAAAGTGAGAACACCCCCTTCAAGGCTAGTGCACCGAGTGCGCGCGGAGCGGTGAGAGATTCGCTGACGGTTTTTGATGAGAACGGTATCTTGCTTCAAGCCGATGAAAGGATCTGGCATGCATTGGAGCAAAAAGATTGGCGTAGTTTGTTTGTAGAGCACAGAGCACTGTGGCAAAACTCAAGGGTCTGGGTCTTTGGGCACGCCTTACTTGAAAAACTAACCAACCCAAGACCAACCATCACCGGTCACGTCCTACGTTTAAATGTTCCTGTGGGTCTGGTTGAGTCAGACCTTGATACTTGGCTTGCAAAGCATATCCCTCAACTAGACTGGGCAAGTAAACCTTTTACGCCCATACAGGTGTTGGGTATACCGGGGTGGTGGGCAGCGAATGAGGAGATGGGCTTTTATGAAAATACTGAAGTTTTTAGAATCAGTAAAGCTGCGCCCTCAATGAATTTGAATTTAAAAGTACTTTAATTGCAGTTTTAGTTCTGCCACTCCCGCTTCCACTTCCACTTCCACTTCCACTTCCACTTCCTCTCCCACACCTTAACCCTCACCGTCTCAAAATCCCCATAACCATTCGAATAAACCTTAAACATGCGCCTGCGCAATTGCTTTAGCCACAGCCTCTGCAACTTTTAACCCATCAACACCCGCTGATAAGATGCCTCCTGCAAAACCAGCGCCTTCTCCAGCCGGATACAGACCCCTTAGTGCAGGATTCTCATACACTGCATCCCGCTCAATCCGAAGGGGTGAGGACGTTCGGGTTTCGACCCCCGTTAAAACGGCATCTGGCAGATCAAAACCTTTCACTTGCAGTGCAAAAGCAGGTAAAGCCTCTCGTAGAGCTTCAGTCGCATACTGGGGAAGTAAGCCGCCTAGATCGGTCAGCAATACTCCCGGCTTGTATGAGGGTACAACCGAGCCAAGCTCTTTAGAGGCTTTAGCGCTTAAGAAATCCTCCAAGCGTTGGGCAGGAGCTTTGTAAGAAGATTCTCCTAGGACGTAAGCGCTCGACTCCAACTCTCTTTGCAACACAATTCCAGCTAATGGGTGAGGGGTGCTCGGGTTGAGGGTGCTCGGGTTAAGGGTGCTGCCCTTGAAGTCCGAGCCCAGTGTGCGCTCAAACCTTGCATACTCAGTTGGATAGTCACTGGGCTCAATACCGACCACAATGGCTGCATTGGCGTTTCGCTCGTTGCGTGAGTATTGGCTCATACCGTTTGTGACTACTCGCCCAGCCTCAGACGTGGCTGCGACGACAGTACCCCCCGGACACATGCAAAAGCTGTACACAGCGCGCCCGTTCCTTGCGTGGTGCACGAGGCGGTAATCTGCTGCGCCCAGCAGTGGATTGCCGGCGTGCTGACCCCAACGCGCTTTATCGATGAGCCCTTGTGGGTGCTCGATCCTGTAGCCAATGGAGAAGGGTTTTGAGTGCATCAAGGCACCCTTGTTGTAGAGCATTAAAAAGGTATCGCGCGCGCTGTGTCCAAGTGCCATGATGACTTGTGAGGCGATAAGCTCGCGAGTGACCCCCGTTTGAAGATCACGTACAACAAGGCCTTTGATACTTTTAGTACCGGATGGGCCTCTTTTTTGATCATCAACGAGCAAATCTGACACATGCTGTTGAAACAGCACCTCACCTCCAAGTGCCTCAATTTGAGCTCTTAGATTCTCAACCACTTTAACGAGTTTGAAGGTGCCAATATGGGGGTGAGCGGCGAACAAAATATCCTCTGGTGCACCCGCTTTGACAAAT
>CAITYM010000001.1 GCA_903896615.1 uncultured Burkholderiales bacterium | reverse complement strand
CCCCGAGCCCTGTAATCCAGGATGCGAAGGAAGCAGCAATGGATGCATCCTCGTTCATATTCTTCTCAGTGCTGATGTAGATTTGCCATCCTAGCATCGTTAATCCTCCAGGAGTGTTGCCTTTATGCTTGTGAATCCATGAAAGCTTGCTCCCATATAAATGAGTAGCCATACCGCTTTGAGTCCCCGCTCATCGGCTAAGAAGAACATGGCCAATGCCAGCAGGCTGAACAACACAGTCATAGCGCCGTAGGACAAGCCGAGTTGAGGTGTATTAGGTTTAGTTTGCATTTGAATCTCCTTTTTGTATCTTTTTAATCATATTAGCTAAGAAGCTCAATCGATGAGCTAGTGAGCTTTTAAACTAAATATTCACATATTGAAACGGAGATTCTTATGCGTTTTTGGAATATTTTCGGCAACACAGCTACGTCTGATACTGGTGAAGTTATTCAAAAAGTATCGGATTCGACCTTCGTTTCATCAACGGGAACGGTTTATAACCGTTTTGGATCCACCACAACAGGATCAGACGGTAGTGTCTATACAGCGATGGATTCATTTAGTACGGACGGCAGTGTCCGTATGGGCAATACAGCAACGGGAATTGGATCGGTTTTTAACCATTCAGACGATAAATGGTAGGAGACTGGACGTGTATAACTTTGTCAACAATCTGTACAAATCGATTTACTACCTCATCAGCGACATGTTGACTTGGTATAAAGCGAACAAGTGGTTAGTAAAAATACTTTTTCTAGCGCTATTGATTGGTTTTTTGAGTGGTCATGTGGTGAAGCATTTTCATAAGGCGTTCAAAAACACTCCTCAGATGAGCGAGAGATTGTATTGATCCAATGAAGTTGTAACAGCTAATTAAATCTATTCTCTAGATCATTTTTAATTTTCGCAACCGAATCATCATGAGTTAGTTGTAGAAGTCGATTACAAGCACTTAGTGCCTCCCAGGGTTCATCGGCATCTATCATTGAGAGAATCATATCGGTGTAGACAACACAAAGATTATCATCATCAATGTATTTTTCGCACTCTAACCAGCAATCTAGCGCAATGTAAGTTATATCTCTTCGGTGGAACTCATGAGCCAAATTTAACCAATGCTCAAATGACTGAGGTCCGTTTGGCATTAAGTAATCAATAAATTCCTCGCTGAGGTCGGTATTGTTATACGCATCTATAGCTTCATCAACAAATTTGAATACTTCAAATGAAATATCAGATTTTCCACTAGTCTTTTTACTTTGCATGCAAAATTCTCCTCGTTACGATTGCGCTAATAAATTTAAAGCACTCTCATTGGATTGGCCCTTTTATTGACATATTGTTTTTCAACATGACTAAAAGTTGATGGTTAAGCTAAACCCCGGCGCGTCGACCATATGCTTACATCTGTTTAGAAGCTCATCATCGTAGGTTCTAACATTAAGCGGGGTGGACTGAGTTACGAAGTGATTAATGTCATTGTGAATCCCGTAAGCTCTGAATTTAGGAAAGATAGAATCCACGACCTGTGAAATCCTCTTTCTGATCTCCTCTGAGAGTTCAATGACTGCGTAACTCGCCACTACCCCAAGTGGGGAATGGAAAATGGGAACTCCATACGCAACTCGACCAGTACCCGTCAAACAAAGACTGAACTTATCTTCAACAGTTTCACCGTCAATGGTTACACTAAATTCACCGTCTAATTCCTCCCAATCAACTACAAAATCATGAAGCAGGATTGTTTTTACGGCTTCATAGGCTTTGATGTTATCTTTTAGCCAATCGCAAAGTTCTTCTTTACGTCGCTTGCGGTATTCCTCGGCATTTTCAATCATCAGATATTCCTAATTAATTTGGCTTTACTTTAGTCTATCTAACAGTGAACTGAATGTGTCCAGAAGTGAGCATATGGTCATGATCCAAATAACAACATCAACGTTGTTGGATTCTTTAATTTTGTTATAAATTCCTTGCATGTGATTCTCCTATAAGGCTGTGATCAAAGCTCAAGGATAAAAAGACTCTGGCTCACCCAATGAGCTATGCGATCATTATCAATTTGGATGCATGTATGTGTTAACAGTATTTGCGCATAACCACTGTAAATGCATACATTAATGT